>DPFD01000177.1 GCA_003534175.1 Chitinophagaceae bacterium | reverse complement strand
GGCGATGGGATTTGATGAAGCGTTGGTGAACAAAACGCTGGGCATGGTAAACAGAAATGAATACAAACGAAATCAGTTTTGTCCGATTATTCGTATCTCACCCAAAGCATTTGGAGTGGGCCGTCGGATGCCGATTGTAGGAAAATATTTAAGTTGATGCCGGTTGTTAAACTTGCCCTAAGGGATGGTGTGGCAACGTTTTTGTACACCGGAAAGATTAATTTGAAAACAGACTAAATCTTACTTATGATGCACTCTGCTGAAGATATTCAGTTGCTTCAACAAAAAATTGCAGCCTCTGCAGGATTTGTTGACAAGATTCAGAATGAACTCGAAAAAGTAATCGTGGGTCAGCAAACCATGCTCGAAAAATTATTGATTGGTTTGCTGAGCAATGGCCATGTGTTGCTGGAAGGTGTGCCGGGACTGGCCAAAACACTCGCCATCAAATCGCTGGCACAATCTGTTAAGGCAGCATTCAGCAGGATACAGTTTACACCTGATCTGTTACCGGCCGATGTAATCGGAACTATGGTGTACAATCAGGGAAAGAATGAGTTTTATGTAAAGAAGGGGCCGATTTTCTCCAATTTTATCCTGGCGGATGAAATCAACCGCGCCCCGGCAAAGGTGCAGAGCGCCCTGCTGGAAGCGATGCAGGAAAGACAGGTAACCATAGGTGAGGAAACCTTTCTGCTCCCCGAACCTTTCCTGGTATTGGCTACTCAGAACCCGATTGAACAGGAAGGCACCTATCCCTTGCCCGAAGCCCAGGTGGATCGTTTCATGTTGAAAGTGGTGGTGCATTATCCCACCATGGAAGAAGAGCAAATGATTATTCGTCAGAATACCGGCGGCTTATTACTGCCCGCGGTACAACCGGTTGCCAGTGCGTCTGAAATTCTGGAGGCACGTAAACTGGTGCGACAAATTTATCTGGATGAGAAAGTTGAACAATACATTTTGAACATCGTTTTTGCCACGCGCAATCCCGATCAGCATCAGATGCCGGCATTGAAGCCGCTGATATCCTTTGGTGGATCGCCCAGGGCCAGCATCAACCTCGCACTGGCAGCAAAGGCTCAGGCATATCTGCATAAAAGAGCGTATGTAGTTCCGGATGATGTACGCAGTATCTGTACGGATGTGCTGCGTCACCGTATCGGACTAACCTATGAAGCAGAAGCTGAAAACATCAATGTAGAAATGGTGATTAGCGAAATTCTGAAAAAAGTAGCCGTTCCCTAACCATGCTTACCCAAACAGAAGATATCATCCGAAAAGTACGGGAGCTGGAAATCATCAGTAAAAAGCTCACCACACACCTGTTTACGGGCGAATACCATGCTGCGTTTAAAGGTAAGGGTATGCGTTTCCGTGAGGTAAGGGAATATGCTCCGGGGGATGATGTGCGGTTTATCGATTGGAATGTAAGCGCCCGCTTCAACAATACCTTTTCAAAAGTATTTGAAGAAGAGCGAGAACTTTCAGTAATGCTGATTATAGATACCAGTTCCAGTAATCTGTTTGGCACCCGCGGGGCGCGCAAGCGCGACCGAATCAATGAAATGGCCGCAGTACTGGCTTTCAGCGCCATCAATAATCAGGATAAGGCCGGGGCCATCCTGTTCAATGATCATGTGGAACAGTATATTCCTCCTAAAAAGAGCAGGCAACATGCGTTGTACCTGGTGCGCCATTTGCTTACCGCCGAACCTAGGCATGCCGGAACCAACCTCAGTGAAGCGATTAAGTATTTCAACAGGAATATTAAACAAAGAAGTATTGCGTTTATTCTGAGTGATTTTATCGATAACCAGTTTGAAAATGCCCTGCGCATCATTGGGAAAAAACATGATGTAATCGGTATTAAAGTGTACGACCTCATGGATATGGAATTGCCCGACGCCGGACTGATAAAAATGAAAGATATGGAGACGGGAAATCAGCAATGGGTAGATACCTCCAATGCAGAAGTGCGATACAGGTACCATCAACATTTTATTCAACATGCAGAATGGTGCAAAAATGTTTTCAGAAAATCAGGTGCTGATTTATTGCATATACGTACCGATGAGGATTACGTAAAAATTTTACAACAATTTTTCCGGAACCGGATGTAGCGTATGAATGTGTACCGGTATATATTAACAGGACTGATCTATTGCATCTTACCGCTTGTTACCCCGGCGCAGGAGGTGCAGGTGTCGCTGAACAGCAATACTTTTCTGATTGGAGAGCATATTGAATACACCATTCGTACGCAAATGCCCTATCCCGGTTTTACCATGGATGTGGTGTTGCCGGATTCTATACCTCACATAGAGATACTCTCAAGAGGCTTTGCCGCACCGGTGAAAGATTTTCCGGAAGTCATCACTCAAACCATCACGTTTACCAGTTTTGATTCAGGGCAATGGTTGATTCCTGTTATCCCGGTACAGCTTAAAAAGGGTAACACCATTGTGGAACGTGCGGCAGCACCCGTTCAGGTGAATATCGGGTATGCCCCTGAAGAGGATGAGCAGCTTAAGGATATCAAGCCTCCCATAGAAGCACCGCCACCACCCAACTACTGGCCCTATTATATTGCGGCAGCTGTGTTACTCACGGCTATCATTGCGTATATACTTTACCGTTACTTCAGGAAAAAATCTTCAGAGCCACAGGTTGTGGTTGAACCGTTAACGGCCTATCAGGAAGCAATGAAATCGCTGGAGGCTTTACAACCCTCCGCGGATGGGGTTAAAATGTTTTATTCCGGTTTAACTGATGTATTTAAACGATATATGCAACAGGTTGAATCGGCACCGTTGGTTTCAAGTACCACAGATGAAATCCTCCACTACATGCAGGATTCCTTTTCACGCGAGATGATTGGCAGTACCGCAGCCGTGTTGCGCATGGGCGATGTGGTTAAGTTTGCCAAAAGCAAGCCCGGGGTTGAGGTTCAGCAATCGTCGCTCGAAAGTATCCGCCGGATCATTCAACAAATTCATCAACAAACCATACGGGAGCAATGATTCTTAGATATTTTGAACAGGTTGAGTTTGCTTATCCCCAGATGTTCTGGTGTTTGTTGTTATTGCCGCTGTGTATTTTTTGGTATGCGCGCACTCAGCTTTCGTCTAAGGCTTCAGTTCCGGTTTCTACTTTAAATGCAGGTAAACTCAGATCGCTCAGGAGCAATTTGCTACACCTGCCTTTTGTATTGCGCTTACTCATGCTCACCGGTGTAATTATCGCGCTGGCGAGGCCTCAGGTACGCAATGTGGAACAGCATGCAGAAGGCGAAGGGATCGACATCGTACTGTGTATTGATGTGAGTGGCAGCATGACAGCACGTGATTTTCTTCCCAATCGACTGGAAGCAGCCAAGGAGGTGGCGACTACGTTTGTGCAGAAACGAAAAACAGACCGTATCGGCGTGGTGATATTTTCAGGAGAAAGTTTTACCATGTGCCCTATTACCGGGGATTATCCTGTAGTGTTGTCATCGATACAAAACATCCGAAACGGTATGCTGGAAGATGGTACAGCCATTGGTTCGGGATTGAGTACCAGTGTTGACCGCCTGCGGGGAACGGGTGCCAAAAGCAAGGTGGTGTTGTTACTTACGGATGGTGTGAACAATGGCGGACTGATTGATCCGAACACCGCCAAGGAAATTGCCAAAGCCTTTGGTGTTCGAGTATATACGATTGGCGTGGGTTCAGAAGGGTACGCGCCCCAACCGGTGCAAACTCCGTTGGGCGTGGTGATGCAACAGGAGAAGGTGAATATTGATGAAGCTCTGCTTACACAGATTGCGGTGGAAACCGGTGGGAAATATTTTCGGGCCAAAGACAATGCCGAGTTAAACCAGATTTATTCGGATATAGATGAACTGGAAAAAACGAAAGTGGAAATTGTGAAAAATGTTCGCTACCGGGATGTGTACTTTCCCATCCTCGCGGTGGTGCTTGTGCTGTTCCTGCTCGAGGCCCTACTGAATTATACGGTTTTCAGAAAATTTCCGTGATGAATTAGCGGGTCATCAATAAATTGCATTCATGCAGGCAGTAGTGTATAAATCAACCGGGAACTGGTATCAGGTTAAAACGCAGGGCGGTGAATGGCTGAAGGCACGCCTGAAGGGCAAACTGAAACTGGAAGGCATTACTTCAACCAATCCGGTTGCCGTGGGGGATGTGGTGGATATAGAACGTGAAGCAGGAGATGATTCCATTGTGATAACGGAAATACATACACGAAAAAATTACATCAACCGCGTATCGCCTCACAACCGGAATCAGCACCATATTGTAGCTTCCAATCTGGATCAATCCTTATTGTTCGCCACCCTAAAGCAGCCCAAAACCTCGCTTGGGTTTATCGATCGTTTCCTGGTGATATCTGAGGCGTACCATGTACCTGCCATCATTGTGTTTAATAAAATCGATTTGCTCAAACCGGCAGATCTGGAAACGCTGGAAGAATACACAGCCCTGTATCGTGCAGTAGGTTATACCGTGATACAGGCAAGCATAACCGAACAAACCGGGGTGGATGAATTACTGGAAGTGCTGCAGCATAAAACGACTTTGCTGAGCGGCCATTCCGGTGTTGGAAAATCTACTTTCATCAATCATCTTTTTCCGGAGCTGAACATTAAAACAAAGGAGGTGAGTGGCTGGAGCGGGAAAGGGTTGCATACCACTACATTCGCTGAGATGTATGATTTGCCGGGCGGCGGCAGAATCATCGATACGCCGGGTATCCGGGAAATGGGGCTGGTGAATATTTCCAAACAGGAACTGTCGCACTACTATCCTGAAATGCGCGCCGTACTATCCGGATGTCATTATAATAATTGTCTGCATACCGATGAAACCCAATGTGCGGTGAAGGAGGCGGTAGCAAAAGGTGACATACATGAAGAGCGTTACATCAATTACCTCAAGATGCTCGATACCATAGAAGCACCTCGGTACACATAAAAAATCCTGCTCATTTGGAACAGGATGTATATACAGTAGTGGGTTAGTATCAGAAAGTATATCGCTGCAGGAAATTAGCCACTTCCATTACCGCATGGTTGCTGTTTTTCTTCGGTGCATGCGCACCCGGTAAAATACTTACGCCATTGAATATGTTGTAATGCAGTGTCAGAAACTGGTCTTTATATTTAAAATCCCAATCGAGCGTTTCCGCATCATCTATCTGGTTCATAAACTGAATCTGCAGTTCCTCTGCTAGGGTGTTGGCTATGGCGTAAAAGGTGTTGATACCGCAGTTGTCATCGATAACAGCTTCCGTTCCACCATTGGTGGTTTTGAGTTGGTAAGTCATGGGTTTCAGGTTTTATATGGATAATGGAAAAGACGAAGAATTATTGTGTTTAACGTGTTGTGCTATTAAAAACTCAAAGCATGTTTGATTTGAGCTAGTTTTCGTCCATTCAAATAATTTATCCAATGAAGTATTGACATGGCTGACAACTTTGAAGTAAGCCTTGTTACCAGTCCATCAAATGATTTTGCATAATTTCTTTTAAGGTTTAATTGATCACACATTTGAGCAAAGAACGTTTCTACCATTTGTCTTTTTGATTTGTATTTCTTTGGATGCTTTTTATACTCATGTTGATTTATCCTAAATGGTACTCTCAATTTTACTTTGAAATTATCGAAAAGATCCATCTGCAGGGAGTTTGAACGATATGCCCTGTCACCTAATAGCAGTTTCCCCGAAGGTAAATTTCTAAGCCCTTTCAGGTAATTAATGTCGTGAATATTACCTTTTGTTACGCCACTTTGTTGCACTACTCCATTATCAAATATTACTACATGAAGTTTGTATCCAATGAACCAACCCCGATTTACAGCACTATACCCTTTAGCGGGAGCAGTATCAAAACTTTTTCTGAAAGCCTTGTATGTTCTCTCTCTAGCCATTTTAACGACGGGTACAGGAATCGAATCAATTACCATAGCCTGACTTTGATTTTCTAACCTCTTAGAAACCGTATCCTGTATCTTAACGATATAGGGCTGAAGTCGTCTTCGTCGTCGATTGAACCGAGTTCTGCATATCAAACGATTGAACAAAGTTGGGTAATCTTTTTTAAGTTTGCTCCACAAAAGATTTTCAGAATCAATACCTAAAGCCTCCATTGTACAAGCTAGAGCAACTATCTCTAAATCCGCCATAGCAGTAGCTTTAGGATAAAATTGAAAATTACCTTTAGTGTTTACTTCACCTTCAAAGAACTCTTTGCATATCCGATAAATTCTACCGAAATTTGTTTTGATGTTGTGCATCTGTTTTAGACAGTTTAGTCACTAACTAAGACAACCGCACAACATCTTTTTATTCAAATACTTATCACTTTATTTTTCAACATTTGTTAATAGCACAACACGTTATTGTGTTTAATAACTCTTTAAGCCTTTAAA
This sequence comes from Chitinophagaceae bacterium, assembly GCA_003534175.1. Lineage (GTDB taxonomy): Bacteria > Bacteroidota > Bacteroidia > Chitinophagales > Chitinophagaceae > Ferruginibacter. The sequence continues at coordinate 2,161 of DPFD01000177.1, read as the reverse complement.
TTTTGCTTTTTTACTGGCGCGGATGGCTTTGGGGTCGCCCGCGGCAATTTTTTCAGCTCCGATATTTCTGCCGTTGGTTTTGCAACCCAGCCTTTCTTTTTTAGCGAAAAGCCCGGATGAACAACTGGTTAGTAAACCAACAACAAATGCAGCAAGGATAATCTTTTTCATCATACGAAGATAGCCATTTGAGGCGGTTTACGGGTTCAAATCTTTAAACCAGGAACTGTACATCACGTAATTGTTGGCAATCCGGTCAATCTCTCCGTGAATCAACGCCTCATCGATGCTTTTCACCTTTTTTGCCGGCACCCCTGCATACACTGAACCGGGCTCAATCACCGTGTTTTCAAGCACTACGGCCCCTGCGGCAATGATGGTATGGCTTCCCACATGCACATTATCCATTACAATCGCACCCATTCCAACCAATACGTTGTCTTCTATAACGCAGCCATGTACAATTGCATTGTGTCCGATGCTCACATTATTTCCGATAATGGCCTTGGTTTTTTCATACGTACAGTGAATCACAGCCCCATCCTGCACATTTACCTTATTGCCCATTCGGATAGCATTCACATCACCGCGAATCACGGCGTTGAACCAGATACTGCAGTCGTCGCCCATTTCCACATCTCCCACGATGGTGGCGTTGGGCGCAATGAAACAATTCTGGCCTACTTTAGGCCATACTTGATGTACAGGAAAGATCACCGGCATTGTGTTAATTTTGGCGTGAAGTTAAATAATGTAAAGGATGAATCAACGACAGCTTTTCCTGAATCACGTTGGACAAACCTCAGAAGCTCCACTGGCCATCAACATAGTACGGGCGCAGGGCAGCCGTATGTGGGACGCTGAGGGGAAGGAATACATCGACTGGATTGCAGGAATTGGTGTTTGCAATGTAGGGCACTGCCATCCCTCGGTATTGGCCGCCATTCATGAGCAGTCGGCCCGTTACCTGCATGTGATGGTGTATGGCGAGCTGATTGAAAATCCTCAGGTAGCCTATGCACAGTTTCTAACCCGGCATTTACCGGAATCACTGCAATCTGTTTTCTTTACTACTGGCGGTAGCGAAGCCACGGAAGGCGCTATGAAACTGGCCAAGCGCTATACCGGCAGAACTCAGATCATATCCTTTAAGCATTCCTACCATGGCAGTACCCAGGGTGCGCTGAGCATCATGGGCAGCGAATACTGGAAGCAGGCGTATCGCCCCTTATTGCCTGATGTGTTACAGCTGGAGTATAATAACATGGAGGATCTGTCATTCATTACGGAACGAACCGCGTGCGTGGTGGCAGAAACCATTCAGGCAGAAGCGGGTGTGAATGTACCTCAGCGAGAGTGGCTAACGGCGTTGCGTAAACGATGTACAGCTACCGGTGCCTTGCTGGTACTGCATGAAATACAATGTGGTTTTGGCAGGAACGGATCTCTGTGGGCGTTTGAATTGTTTGATGTGGTGCCGGATATTTTGCTGCTGGGTAAAGCCCTGGGAGGCGGAATGCCGCTGGGTGCATTCATTGCCGGACGGCACATAATGCAAAGCCTCACCCACCAGCCGGTGTTGGGGCATATCAATACGTTTGGAGGGCACCCTGTGAGTTGTGCGGCCGGACTTGCAGCGATGCAGGCATTGATTAATGAGCAGATGATTCAACAGGTTGCTGAGAAGGAAAATTTATTTTTAACCCTGTTGAAGCACGAACGCATCCGGCGGGTTACCTCAGCGGGACTAATGATGGCCGTATGGTTTAAAGATTTTGACGAGAACAAAATGATCATTGATGCACTGATTGAAAAAGGTGTTTTCACTGATTGGTTTTTGTTTGCATCCAACGCTCTTCGGATTGTACCTCCACTGAATATACCGGAGGAGGATATACGCACTTCTTGTGCGATGTTGCTGGAGGTGCTGGATCAATTGGGGAAGGCATAACCATTTAATTAACAAACGGAACGTTTGAAAAATTGTACTCTGTATGCGTATCCTTTTTTTTATATTGTGCTGCACCGTCAATCTCAACCTTATGGCACAGTCATCCATAGAAGGGCTTACCGGTATAGCCATCGTGAAATGGTTGCCACCTTTACCTTCAGTAGCGGAAATCAGTTTACATTTTTTTACACTGTTGTCCGACTAAAATAG
>DPFD01000172.1:19422-34420 GCA_003534175.1 Chitinophagaceae bacterium | reverse complement strand
CTTTGTACATTTTGCACATGGCGGTGCCATGTGTTGGTGCATCTCAGGCTTTCAGCCTGATGCGATTTCAGAGATGCAGCTTGTTACCTTGGTGGAGATTACACATGGCGGTGCCATGTGTTGGTGTATCTCAGGCTTTCAGCCTGAAACAGTCTCAGCGTTACAACTTTTTACTTTGGAGAAAATACACACTGCGGTGCTTTGTGATTATGTTGTATGCTGCCCTTTCAGGGCGCAGCCGGGCTTTGCACATTTTACACATGGCGGTGCCATGTGTTAGAGTACTACAGGCTTTCAGCCTGAACCTCGAGATAGTGTGTGTTAGTGAATCATCATACAAAACATTTATGCATATCAATGATGTATGCTGCCCTTTCAGGGCGCAGTTGGTCTTTGTACATTTTGCACATGGCGGTGCCATGTGTTGGTGCATCTCAGGCTTTCAGCCTGAAACGACCTCAGCGTTGAAACTTTTTACTTTTGTGGAATGTACNNCACGGCATTGCTTTGTAATCATGTTGTATGCTGCCCTTTCAGGGCGCAGCCGGGCTTTGCACATTTTACACATGGCGATGCCATGTGTTGGTGTATCCCAGGCTATCAGCCTGAAACGACCTCAGCGTTGAAGCTTTTTACTTTTGTGGAATGTACNNCACGGCATTGCTTTGTAATCATGATGTGTGCTGCCCTTTCAGGGCGTAGTCGGTCTTTGTACATTTTGCACATGGCGATGCCATGTGTTAGTGTACTACAGGCTTTCAGCCTGATGCGATTTCAGAGATGCAGCTTGTTACCTTGGTGGAGATTACACACGGCGGTACCATGTGATAGTATTTCAGACTTTCAGCCTGAAGTAATCTCAGTGACGTATCATCGTTCTTTAGTGGCAACCACATGGCGGTGCCATGTGTTGGTGCATCTCAGGCTTTCAGCCTGAGCCTCGACGTGCTTCAATTTCAAAGATATATACGCACTGCGTTGTTTCGAAACTTTGATTACACCACTACCAACTCATAAAACTTCTCCGGCTGCAAATATTGCTTCGCCAACTGTTGCAGCTCTTCCGGTGTAATGGTTTTAATAACCTGTATCGACTCATCAAAGTATGATGCATCCACCCTGTTGAGTATGATGTTCTTCCAGCGGCCAATGATGTGAAACGGACCGTCAAGATCTCCCAATATCGAACCCAGCATGTAATTTTTTACCAGCATCAACTCATCCGCTCCCACAGGCTCCGTCTGCAACTTCAACATTTCATGATACACTTCCGCAATGGCAGATTCTGCAACATCCTTTCCCGCTTCTGTACTGATCATCCACGCAGTGGTGGCCAGATGGTTCTGTAAATAACTGTATATGCCATACGTATATCCTTTTTCTTCCCGGATATTACTCATCAGCCTCGATCCGAAAAATCCACCAAACACCGTATTCAACACCATCACCTTCTTAAAGTCTGGATGATGACGATTGGGGAAGGGTGTGGCTATACGTATCGCCCCCTGAACACCATTCGCATCATGCTCTATCCTGTATTTTTTTTCTGCTGCCGGTGCAGGTAGAATCTCGGGTGCCGTAAAGGTTGGCTTCGATAATTTCAATCCGCCCAACGTACGATTCATACTTTCAATCAAATTCGCTGGTAGATGACCGGCTACAAAAATGGCACACTGTCCGTTACGGTAATAACGATCATAAAACGCACGCACCTGATCCACTGGTATGGCTTCAATATCATCCGTATTATTGGAAGTACCATATGGATGTGAAGTGCCATACAGATACCCGTTAATCAGCCGGTCTGCCACAAACTCCGATTTCTTCAGATTCACCGTTAGACGCTGTTTGGCATTCTGCTTGTAAATGGATAACTCCTCCTCCGGCATAGTACTGTTGCTAATCATATCTTCCAGCACCGGTAATAGTTTATCCGTGTGCTTACTTAACGTATGCAACGATATCACCGCCGTTTCATTGTAACACGCCCGGTTGCAATAGGCTCCGTAATATTCAAAGTCTTCGTTAATTTGAAATGCGCTGCGTTGCTCAGTACCGTTCTTTAATAAGAAATTGGTAGCCGCTGCAATTCCTTTTTGCGACTCATAAAAATTCCCGGCATAAAATACCAGTTCCAGTTGCAACACTTCCTGCGCTCCTGCATGTATGGCATACACCGGAACACCATTGTTCAGTTCGTAATAATCATATGGCTTTAGCCGGAGATCAAAATGCAAAGCATCCTTGATGGGCGGCATCTCAGTACGGTTCATAGGTCAGGATTTCTTGTTCGATAAATAATATAACGTGCTGCTGTTTTCTTCCCTGAAAATGTGATGGCAAACNNTTCGGGTTACCGACTGATATTTCAGAAGTTCAGTGTTGATGAGATTGGCATCACCCATCAACTCGTACATCGCAAGGCTCGATGCCCGGTTCATCAAACTCATATCCTCAAACGCCATGGCACTTTCCGTTTTGTTCTTCACTTTTTCCAATTCCGTTTCACTGATGCCATTTTCTTTCAGGAAACTGATTTCTTCCATCACAGCCTTTTCTGCTTCTTCAGGCGTAACACCTTTCACCAGTTTTCCTTCAATAACCAACAGCCCCGGATCGTACGATCCAAAATGAAAACAATCAATCTGACTGAACAATTGTTTTTCTTTCACCAAACGCTGAAACAAACGGGATGATCCTCCGCCACTTAAAATCTCCGTGATTAAATCCGTTACATAATAGCGCTGATCACTGCGCGGATATATATGCCATACTTTATAAAATGCATCCAGCGGTACATCAGCATAAACCGTTTTACGCCTCGCTTCTTTTTGTTCAGGTTCAGCCGGTATGTTGTGTTGTAGTTTAACTCCCGACTCAATAGGCTCAAACCATTTTTCCGCCAGTTCGCGCACACGCTCTGTGGTAACATTGCCGGCTACAACAAGAATGGCGTTGGATGGATTGTAATGCTTTTTAAAAAACGCCTTCACATCATCCAACGTGGCATCTTCAATATGTTTCAGGTTCTTCCCAATCGTCATCCACCGATAGGGATGTGTGGTGTACGCCATCTCACGAATGATATGCCATACATCTCCATAAGGCTTGTTGATGTAATGTTCCTTAAACTCTTCACACACTACCTTGCGTTGTACTTCCAGACTTTTTTTTGAAAACTTCAGGCTCAGCATCCGGTCACTTTCCAGCCAAAAGGCTGTTTCAAGATTTTCAGCGGGGAGTTGACAGTAATAATTGGTGAGATCATTTGTGGTAAACGCATTGTTCTCGCCACCGGCCATTTGCAAGGGTTCATCGTACACCGGTATGTGCTGACTGCCTCCAAACATAAGGTGCTCAAACAAATGGGCGAATCCTGTTTTTTCCGGATCCTCATCCCGGGCGCCTACATCGTATATCACATCTACCACCGCCATGGGCGTGCTGTTGTCGGGATGAACCAAAACGCGTAACCCATTCCTCAGTTCAAACTTGTCAAATTCAATCATGCTGCAAAATTAGGTGAAGCAATGTTACGGTTGAGCGCATTGTTTTCAGCATGTTTTGAAAGAATACGAATCAATGGTGTTAATTTTGCGCTTTAAAGTGATGTATGATGCAAGTAAGTGATTTGTTGATCCGGGCCCGGAATTTTGAAATCTTGTCAGTGGAGGAAGGCGTGTATTTATACCATCATGCCCCACTGGCCGAGTTGATGTATGTTGCCGATGAACTGCGCAAGGAACAGGTTCCGCATGGCAAAGTTACATGGCAAATAGACAGAAACGTAAACACAACCAATGTGTGCATTGCCAACTGCAAGTTTTGCAACTTCTATCGCATTCCCGGACATCCCGAAGCATATATTACCGACATTGAAACGTATAAACAAAAAATTGAAGAAACGTTTCGCTACGGCGGAGATCAGCTCTTACTACAGGGAGGACATCACCCCGATCTGGGCTTATCGTTTTACACCGATTTATTCAGCACACTAAAAAACCTGTATCCGGAATTAAAACTGCATACGCTGGGTCCGCCGGAAGTGGCACACATCACCAAACTGGAAAAAAGTACACACCATGAAGTGCTGAAAGCCCTGAAAGAAGCGGGAATGGACAGCTTGCCCGGTGCCGGTGCAGAAATATTAACCGACCGCGTACGCCGGTTAATCTCCAAAGGAAAATGCGGCGCACAGGAATGGCTGGATATCATGCATGAAGCCCATAAACTAAACATCACTACCTCGGCTACCATGATGTTCGGACATGTGGAAACCATTGAAGAACGATTTGAACACCTCGTTAAGATACGCACCGTTCAAAGCATGAAACCTGAAGGTGCCAAAGGATTCCTGGCATTCATTCCATGGACCTTCCAGGATGTAGATACACTGTTGGCGCGCATTCGCGGAGTTCAGAACCTTACAACCCCCGAAGATTATATACGCATGATTGCCCTCAGCCGCATCATGCTGCCCAATGTAAAAAACATTCAGGCCAGCTGGCTCACTGTGGGCAAACAGATAGCACAAATGTGCCTTCATGCCGGTGCCAATGACTTTGGCAGTATCATGATTGAAGAAAATGTGGTGAGCGCCGCCGGAGCCCCGCACCGTTTCACCAGCCGGAGTATCCAGGAAGCCATCCGTGAGGCAGGATTCGAGCCCCAACTGCGCAATCAACAATACGAATGGCGCACCCTCCCCGAAATGGTAGAACAGGAAATCAACTACTAATTTCCTCTATTGGCCGTTTAGGTTATCCACAACCCGCGTTTCCGGTGGCCCCACCGGAGGCTTTTCATGCATTTTACTGAAAACCAGTCAGTAAAGTCGATTTTTTAACAAATTCATATTTGGAAATCAAAAAAGATTCAGTAAGTTTATCCTCAACCTTTCCACAACCGGAAAGGCAATTTTGTAGTATCCGATTCGTTAAACCTTTGAAACATTATGATTATGAAACATCTGGAAGAAAAAACGCCTAACCATCCGGTGCTTTATGCCATTAAATGCTTTTTAGACAAGTTGCGTCAAAGCCCCGACGTGTATCCCATTAAACACTATAAGAAGTTAGCGCGTTTGCGCCGCAAGGGAACGGCCTTGTATAATTAACCAATAATTGCGGAATTTACTGAATATGATTTTCAGCAAATTTTCGCTTGACGTGGTTTTCAGCGGTTTGTAAGTTTGTGTTGTACCCTCTAAAACCAATGAATATGAGAAAACATGAACCCAAAAGCTACTCGCTGGGCAATGTGCTCAAAGCTGTAGCAGATGCATTCAACCGGCTGTTTTTTACGGATGATAACCGTGACTTTCAGCGCCTGAAAAATTTCATTGCATCGTAAAACCCACTGTAACCCAACCTATTTTAATCCTCCGCGTTCAATGCCGGGGGATTTTTCTTTTTTAGCTGAACAGGTATTCCACATCTGCCTTGCTGAGCGCTTTCACAAAGCTGGTATCATCGGTAATCAATTCCTTGGCAAGGGCTTTCTTGCGTTCCTGCAATTGCAGAATTTTATCTTCGATGGTATCAATGCATATCATCCGGTAGGCGAAGATGTTCTTGGTTTGTCCGATACGATGGGTACGGTCGATGGCCTGTTGCTCTACGGCAGGATTCCACCACGGGTCTACAATATATACATAGTCTGCCGCCGTGAGGTTCAAACCCACACCCCCCGCTTTCAGCGATATGAGGAACACCCGTACCGTTTCGTCATCCTGAAAATGACGGATGGCTTTTTCCCGGTCGGCTGATGGTGTGGAACCATCGAGGTATTCAAATACTACACCCTGCTCTTTCAACCGGTCGCGGATAAGACCCAGCATTCCCAGAAACTGAGAAAAAATCAATACCTTATGATCGCTGATGTTTTCAGTGAGTTCACGCGTGAGCTCATCCAGTTTAATGGAGTGGTTCGGAAATTTTTCTTCTTCATTCAGTATGGCCGGACTGTCACAGATCTGCCGGAGTTTCATCAGCCCCTGCAGGATGGTGAGTTGTGATTTATCAATGCCCTGCTGATTAATCACGCCCATAATCTTATCTCTGTAAGAATTGCGATAGGCATCGTAAATTTTGCGCTGCTCTTTTTCCATTTCGCAGAACAAAATGGTTTCGGTTTTTTCGGGCAGGTCTTTGGCTACCTGTTCCTTGGTGCGCCGCAGGATGAACGGATACAGCAGTTTACGTAAATGCTCTTTCTGTTCCTGCTCGCCGAATTTATCAATCGGGTTGGCAAATTCATTTCTGAAAAAATCAACACTCCCCAACAACCCCGGGTTTAGGAAGTTCATTTGAGCATATACGTCAAAGGTGTTGTTCTGCAATGGTGTACCACTCATGCACAAACGGTTGGTGGCATTGAGCAACGAAGCCGCCTTGGTTACCTTGGAAGACGGGTTTTTAATAGCCTGACTTTCATCCAGCACCACATAATCAAAATGTATTTTCAGCATGAGGGTGATGTCGCTGCGCAGGGTACCGTAAGTGGTAACGATGATGTTGTGGCTTTGCAGGAATTCAGCATCGCGGCTGCGCGTATTTCCATGATGTATGATACACGTTAAGCCCGGAGTGAATTTATTTACTTCATTTTTCCAGTTGTAGATGAGTGTAGTTGGACAAACCACAATGGCCTTCAGCGATCCCTGCTGCTCTTTAAATTGATGCAGCATGGTAAGTGCCTGAACGGTTTTACCCAAACCCATATCATCTGCCAAAATTCCTCCCCAACCCACTTCGTTGAGGTATTGTAGCCACTGGTAGCCGGATACCTGGTAGGGTCGCAGCACCGGTTTCAGATGATCGGGGGGCTGCACCTCGGGTATCTGTCGGAAAGCACGCAGGCGCTCAAATTTTTCATCCAATGCAAAACTCAGTTCTTCTTCATTGCGGTTTTCATACAGTTCATCAATCACACTCATGTGGTATCTTGATAAACGCAGCTTATCATTTCGCCCTTCACCTACTTTAAACAACAGGGCATACTTCTTCAACCATTCATCGGGTAAAATACCTAACGTACCATCTCCGAGTTGTACAAATGACTGTTTGGAAGCCAGCGCCCGTTTAATATCGGCAATGCCTATACGCTGATCCCCAAAAGTAATTTCCACTTTGGCATCAAACCAGTCCATACCACTGCTCAAATGTATATGCGTGCTGGGGCGGGCCGTATTGAAGCGATAATTTTTTAAACTCTCAAAACCATACACAGGAATTTTCTTTTCCTTCATGGCATCCATGAATAAAAAGAACCAGTTATTGCGAAGCACTTCCTGCCCCTTCAGCGCCATCCCTCCTTCGGGCTGCACCTGAAACATGGAATGCAATCCGTTCAGGGTTTGAAGGAACTGTTCTTCCGCCGGCTTGTTTCTCCGGATCATCAGAATCTTATCCTCATCGGGCAGAATGATGGTTTCCTTTTCACCGGGTTTCACTTCAAAACCGTTGTATGTGAAAACGGGCTGAAACAACAGATAATCCCCTTTTTCCTGTAGCAACAACTGAATACGCGGTTCTATATTTTTCACCTCGCGCATCAGGCTTTTATCAAACTCTACCTGATATTCACGCGTGAGCGGCATGATTACTTCCCGCATGGTGGCTGCCCAGTTATCCTTGTTCAGCTTTGTGGCGCCGCGCTTTCTGAAACGTTCCACTTCCAGTACATCTTCCGGCTTCGACCAGAGATACAATTCATCCTGATGCATTACCAGTGCCGGAGAATGGCCTTCCTCTTCCGTTATAGTGTATGCGTTGCCGTTAACTTTCTGCTGGCACACCAGTTCGAGGTGGCTGTTCACCGATGCAACCCTGAACAATAGGGAAGCCGGTATATTGCTTAATGTTACCGGAAGCAGTTCTGCACTTTTGAAAGGTTTGCCTTTGGGCAAGACAAAGCACAGGTTCCGGTTCGGATTATCAAATAATTTTCTAAGTTTGGGATAGAGGTATTCAATAATCAGCATTTTGGTTTCATCGGGTAAATCTTCTCCATCGGTATGGATGATGTTTTCCCAAATGCCGCTGAAAGGTGAATTCCGGTTGAGGTATTTGTTGATCTCATTGTCTTGCAGTTTTCTGATTTGCTGCAAGAGTGCCTTATCTTCTTCGTCGAATACCTCTGTATTCACATATTTATTCAGATCAATTTTTTCTGCCTTACTCACATAGGCCGTTCCGGCTTCATTGATTTCTCCCTGTACGGCACACACCGCGAACCCCGGAAATCCTGATTCATTATAGTTGAATACGATGCCAATTTTTTTCAACTCTGAATCCGTAGTTACTGCATCATCATTCAATGCCAGGGCGGGCACGGGCGCCTGAACCGGACGTGCCGGTATCGCGGGTGCTGCAACCGGCTGAATGCGCTTTACCGACGGGTCAATAACTTTTAAAAAGGGCTTGCCGTCTTTATAAATAAATTCAAACTTACCGGTTAAATCATCTTCGAGGCTGTAGCCGTATAAACTGAGTAATTTATTTTTTTCTTTATCGTAGTTGCGGATGGTATCAAAATAATGCGGACCATACGCATTCAGCAACTGAATAAACAACACGGTTTTATGTATACACAGGGGATGTTGTGTTTCATCACAGGTACAGGAAGTATCGAAAAAACGTTCATCATTTTTCTGTATCACTACGTTGAACACTTCACCGGCTATAGTAAGATCCGCTTCTACCCGTTCATTGGCGGCGGTAGTAATATTGGCCATGGTAGTACGCAGCAATGTTTCGGCCTGATCATAAATTTGTGCCGATGATAATGCCTTGATGGTTTTCAGGTCGATGGTTTTCATCTTTGCCTGAGTGTGCTTCTGATTGTATTCAATATCAGATGTACCCAATTGCCTTTTATCAATCATATCCTGCAACCTCAGTAAAGCCGCTACTTCGTGCCTGCAGATTTCACCGATGTTATACGGACAACCGCATCGCATTGAAATCAGTTTCGGATCGTTATACTTTTGAATGTATACTTTGTAATACGTGTTGTATAAATCGTCGCGTACACGAAAAGTGATGGAAGACAACAACGCTTCATGTTCAACCAGTTCAACATAACCTAATCCATGAATTTTTTTACCTCTGCGGATTACTTCATCGGTACCGTTGTTGTATATATGTTTAATGATGTGTGGTAAAGCCAATCTGTTGTGTTTAGGGTATTAGTGGCGCTTTTCCTTTCCCGTTCAGAAAAGAGCAATTTGCAAAAGTAAAGGAAAATAACTGAGGGTAGAAAGAGATAAAAGGGGAATGTGGAGAAAAAGAAGTTAAATGTTGGCTTTTACGAGGCTGCCCTGCTGGTAAACCGGTAATACAGGGGCTGTATTGGCGGTGAGGCAATGCCGGATATCCTTTTCCAGTCCGAAACCGGTTAAACGCAGGTAATGGGAGGCATTATTGTCTTTCATGAAATCGTACAGGTTCGGATTGGCCAGTGTGTACATGTTGGCTGCCATAGCAGATGCATCGCAATGGATGGAGAAATGTTCGCGCATCCGGTTGATAACGGCGCCGGCAAACAGGGTGTCTTCAATATTCAGTTTATCTTTCCATNNGCCAGCACCACCGGCATCTTTTTTTGCTCGAGGTAATCACACACCGCATCCAGATTACTGAAGGCTCCGGTAATAATTTCTTTGGCTCCTTTTTCAAGTGCCATGTGCAGGAGCCGGGTACCGTTGGTGGTGGTGAGTACCAGTGTTTTATTTTCAATGAACGTACGCGGATATTCGAAGGGAGAGTTTCCGTATTGCAGTCCTTCAGCTACCTGTCCGTCGCGCTCTCCTGCAGTAATGGCATCAATTTGCTTGCCGATGCGTATGCATTCCGCCACACTGGCCACCGGAACAATGTTTCTGGCTCCGTTGTGCAGTGCCGCAGCAATGGTGGAGGTTGCCCTCAATACATCAATAATCACCACAATGCTTTTGCTTACATCGTACAGGTTCAACAATGCGGGAGAAATGCAGGTGTATAGTTCGGGGAGCTGCTTATCGTTCATGCGTAGGTGTTATGAATTATTCAAAGGGTACTTTTACCACTTTCGCTTCTATAGCCTGGTTGCGGATCTGGATAAAGATGGGGCTACCCTGAGTGGCGTGGGCCGTTGATACATATCCCATTCCGATGGCTTTTGCCAAAGATGGAGATTGTGTACCTGAGGTTACTTTACCAATCACCGTTCCCTGTGCATCGGTTATTTCATATCCCTGGCGTGCAATGCCTCGGCCAATCATTTCGAAACCCACCAGTTTGCGTGAAACACCGGCAGCCTTCTGCTGTTCGAGTATCCCGCGGGCGGTGAAATCCTTGGTGAACTTGGTTATCCAACCCAACCCTGCTTCCAGTGGTGATGTGGTATCATCAATATCATTTCCATACAGGCAGAAACCCATTTCGAGGCGCAGGGTATCGCGGGCTCCGAGGCCAATGGGCTTTAATCCGCTGCGGGCACCCGCTTCAAACAAAGCATTCCAGATGGTTTCTGCATGATTGCCGGAATCTTCAAAATAAATTTCCACGCCGCCGGCACCGGTATAACCGGTAGCGCTGATCAATACATTTTCTACTCCGGCAAATGCGCCTTTCAGAAAGGTGTAGTATTTTAAATTAAGGATATCCATCTCCGTGAGTGACTGTACAATTTTAGTGGCGTTGGGCCCCTGTACCGCCAGCAATCCGGTTCTGTCAGAAATATTATGCAATTCGGCCTGTTGTGTGTTGTTTTTAACCACCCACTGCCAGTCTTTGTCGATGTTGCCGGCATTTACTACCAGCATATAGGCTTCATTGTCTTCAAGACAATACACCAGCAAATCGTCTATGATACCACCATGTTCATTGGTAAAGCAGCTGTATTGAATTTTTCCTTTGGTGAGTTTAGCCGCATCGTTTGATGTAATACGCTGAATGAGGTCGAGCGCGTGTGGCCCTTTTACGATGAACTCTCCCATGTGGCTCACATCGAACACTCCGGCATTGTTACGTACGGTGGCATGTTCTTCCTGAATGCCTGTGTAGGAAATCGGCATGTGAAAGCCTGCAAAGTCAGCCATTTTGGCTCCGAGTTCAATGTGGCGTGCGGTGAAAGGGGTGGTCTTCATCATAAAAAATTTAGGTTGCAAAAGTAATTCAAATGAATCACATAACTGCCTATGGGCTGAAATGTAAACAGCCCCACCGTAGCGGAGCTGTCTGGCTGCGTTTACATACAACCAATGAAACTTCTTACATCAGCACAAGCATGGGGTTATACGTAGGGATGGTCTGTTTCCATGCGGTAGATTTCACCTTTTGCAATTCCTGCTCAATTCTTTCCTTTTCCTTCTGCAGTGAATCTTCTATGCGCCGGATGTCTCCCGGTACTACAGGTGATGCAGGGGCTTCCGGTTGATAGCGGTAACGTCCTTCTTCCAATTCAATCTTCAATCCCTGTTCATTCACATCCACCTTCAGATTCCCTTTTTCTTTTCTGCTTTCCATCCAGCTGCGTGCAGGAGTGCCGTCGGTATGATACAATCCGTCTTCCTTCATGATGTAATCTGTATCCGGTTGCCATCCTCTTTCAACTCCTTCAAATTCCATTTCAAGTTCTTCGGTTGAGGGCACCTCAATTTCTATCATTTCATCAGAGTAGGCACTTCTGTCTACACGAATCTGCTTTCCTACAGGCACATAAACGGTAATGAATACACGCTGATTTCTGAACTTCTCCTTTGCGGTGATGGGAATACCGTTGTCTATTACAAAAGCAGTATCATTTTGATACGCATTGAAGTTAATCATTTGCGCTTTGGATTCTGCTTTATTGTACGTTCTGCCGGAAGCGAACTTCATCATCGTTACGCGGAAAGAATCATTGGGTGAACGAACAATGTTTACCTCGATGTTCCTCACCATGATGGTATCATCGAGGCGTGTACCAAAGGGTTCTAACCTCAGCCAACTCTTGTTCTTCAGGTAAGTTGTGCCCGGTGCAATACTGGTAACTACAAGTTTGTTCACTGCGGGTTGTGTGAGCGTGATGTCTGTTTCTGCCGGTGCATTGTATTTTCTGAACTCCCTGCTCAGTGAGGTAAGCATCAGTGTTAAACAAACCCAGCCGAGTATCCACAAACCGGAGAAGGCAAAGCGCATGATGCTGCTGCCCCGGCGTGCTTTGGTGAGCCTGCGGATGATCCAGGTGATGATGCCCACCACCGGAACCATAATAAAGAAAATAAGCGTACCCCATGCATACAGGTTTTGCGAGGTACCTTCCAGAATCAGATTTTTAAGCGGGAATAAACCGATAGCCGCAATGCCAGTAGCAAAGAGCGCTATCAACAGTGAAATCACTACAATAGCCAGGATAAAATACACAAATATTTTCACGACGAACAGGATGATATCGCCCAGCGAACGGCTGCCTCGTTTAGCTGCGGTGGCTGTTTCCGCACCCACCTGTTTGCCCTTTTCCGATGCAAACTGCTGAGCATCTTTAGCCAGTTTTTCTGCACGTCCCTGCACCCCTTTCAGTTCGGTAATCACTGAATTCTTAATTGAGTTCAAATCTACTTTCTCTCCTTTCATTTCCAGTTTCTCAGTAGTAGTATTTGCTTCGGGCATCACCATCCATAAAATGATGTAGAATAATAAGGCGCCCGGACTAAACGTGAACTGTACAAAATTCGGGAAATCGAAAGCGCCCCAACTTGACCATTTAAATACAAAGGTTAAAAATGGAATCAGAAACAAGGTGCGCGGAATCCATGGATNNATGATTTTATCATCCGGATCGCGGTAAAACTTCTTCTTCACTCCGCCAATTTGTGTGGTGGCTGAACTGGGCACAGCAATCCATAGAATGATGTACGGTAATACGCCGATTCCGGTTAAAAACAACAACACAAAAATCACACGCACAATTACCACATCTATACCAAAGTAATTCGCAATACCGCTGCACACTCCACCCAGCACTTTGTCGTTTTCATCTCTGTACAATCGCTTCGCCTGATGAAAAGGTGATGTTTTGGGCTGCTCGCCGGCGGAAGCCTTGTCTTCAGCTTCGGCATTCTCAACCGTTGCTCCTTCATCAAATTCTTCGGGACGGCCCATGCTCTGAATCACCGCATCCACGTGATCATCGGTTATACACGTGGCACCATCTTTCAGGCGCTCCTGAAATAATTCGGCAATACGGCTTTCAATGTCGTTGATGATTTCCTCACCTCCTTCTTCTTTACCAAAATGGCGACTGAGGCTAACGGTATACACTTTCAGTTTTTCATAGGCAGAAACTTCAATAGGTACCACCCTGCCGTGAAAATTGATATTGATAACTTGTTTCATTGTTGTCTGTTTTGTTTTAAGTGCGCTTGCTTTGCTTAAAGATTTGAAGTTGTTATTTGGTGAGTTTTTCAACCGCGTTAGCCAATTCATTCCAGGTGGCTTCTAATTCCTTGTAAAACGCTGCCCCTTTTTCTGTGAGGTTAAAATATTTCCTGGGCGGACCACTGCTGCTTTCCACCCAACGGTATGTAAGCAATTCGGCATTTTTCAGCCGGGTGAGTAACGGGTATAAAGTTCCTTCTAAAATATTCAAATTCGCATCTTTCATTTTATCAATGATATCAGAAGGATACGCCTCTCCCTGTTTAATCACAGAAAGGATACAGAACTCCAACACCCCCTTGCGCATCTGGCTCGCAGTATTTTCTATGTTCATGTGATTCTTTTTTAATTGCTTTGATAAGTGTTAACCTGCAATGACAACTCAAAAGTAAAACACTTTTGGTACTATGCAAAACATAATACCATATATTTTAAGGTAGCTTATTATGCTGTGTCTAGAGTGTAAACTTATCTATTTGATTTTCAATCATTTAGGGCGTTTTGTTGTTTTGCTGCAATCTTTTTATTTTGGTTGAACGGTAATATTAAAGGATGGCCGGTAAATATTGGGTTGATTTCAGATTATCTTAAAAAATTATGTGGAAGACCCTTTTAAGATGACTTTTACAGGAAGGTATTGAACGAATTACCTCAGGTATACTCTAAGGAAAGGCTTATGCGCGTTTATAAAAACATATTATCTTGAACGCATAAACGCAAATTCAATTAGAAAGGATACAACCATAAACAGACAACCGATGAAAAAATTTTTCCTTCTTATCATAATAGCAGCATGGATATTGCCTGCCTGCAAAACCAGTAAAAGTTATCTTGAAAGAGAGAATGAAGAAAGGGCACTTACGGATGCAATAAAAAAATTAGAGAAGGAGCCCGACCATGCGGAAGCACTGGAAGCTGTTCCTGTGTTATACAGCAACATTAAAACACGGCAGCTGGCATTGATTGAGTCCTATCAAAAAACAGCTGATCAAAACCGATTTGATAAAATCATCAAAAGCTATGATATCCTTCAGAATGCTTACACACAAATCTTAGCTACGCCTGCAGCATTCAAACTGGTTACACCGGAAAGCTACAGCACTCAACTAATGGAAGTTAAAGAGCAGGCTGCAGAATCTTATTATCAGTCGGGCACAAGTTTCCTTAACCTAACGGGAAGGGATAATGCCAAAAAAGCATACAACGCCTTTAACCGCTCGGAAAAATATGTTCCGGGTTACAAAGATGCGGAATCTAAAATGGCCATGGCTTTTCAGAATGGGACCATCTCGGTGGTGGTAGGGCCAATCAGGGATGATTCATATTTCAGCAATAATAACTGGGGAAGCTACGGATACAACTACAGCAATGAATATTTTCAGGATCAACTGGTACGGGATGTAGCACGCAACAACCAACCCGTTAAAATGTATACCGACTGGCAGGCGCGCAGAGACAATGTATATCCCGACTGGGAGGTGAATCTTCGCCTGCGCGACATCAACATTCCTTATCCGCAGCAACGAACTTACACGCGCCAATCCAGCAAACAAATAGAAACCGGAACTGATACTTCAGGCCGGCCCATCTATCAA
>DPFD01000172.1:16707-19407 GCA_003534175.1 Chitinophagaceae bacterium | reverse complement strand
TACACATCACTCAAAGAAGTTTCAATGCCCGCGCTATTATGGAGGTAGATATCCGTGATGTAATCAACCGGAAAACGGTAAACTTCAGTTCGTTTCAGGAAACATACCGCTGGCAGGATGAAACAGGTTCATATACAGGCGATAGCAGGGCGCTGAGCCAGGCCGACTGGAACATAATCAACAACCGCAATTCTCAACCCATGAGGAGAGAAGATGTGCTGCAGGAGTTATACCGAAAACTGTATCCTCGTGTACTCAATCACGTTAGAAGGTATGTTGAATGGTAAAATACCGGCATCTGCTCAATCATTCCGATCTTATTTGAACAGCTGATACACCAGCAAACTCATGAAATAAGCGAGGGCAGTCATGTACGCTACCTGAATCAATGCCCACTTCCAGCTGCGGGTTTCTCGTTTTACAATGGCAATGGTACTCATACACTGCATCGCCAGAACATAAAACACCATCAGTGATAGTCCGGTGGCTAGGNNCCGCCTGCATTTTTTCGCGGAGGGTGGCATCATTTTCATCCGCATCTTCTCCCACACTATATAGGGTTGCCATGGTTGCCACAAACACTTCACGCGCGGCGAAAGAAGTAATCAGCGCAATACCAATCTTCCAGTCGTACCCGAGGGGCTCTATGGCCGGTTCAATGCTTCTGCCCAACATACCGGCATACGACTGTTCGAGCAATGCTGAGCGTTTCTGTAACTGCAACTCCGTTTCCTGCTCAGGCTGTGCCTGTATCATGGCATCATACTGCACAGTAATGGCGTGCATTTTATCTTTTGGTCCGTACGTACTCATGGCCCACAACAGCACACTGATGACCATAATAATTTTACCGGCTTCCACTACAAAAATTCCCGCTTTGTTAATCATCGTAACCAACACATTGTTCCAGCGTGGCTCACGGTAAGTAGGAAGCTCCAGTATAAAATAACTTTTCTCTGTACTGCGGATGAACATTTTCATCACCCAGGCAACCAGCATAGCCATCACGGTTCCGAGCAAATACAATCCCATCATCACCAACCCCTGTAAACTCAGGAATCCGCCCACCAACTTCTGAGGAATCACGAGTGCAATCAGGATGGTATATACCGGCAGGCGGGCACTGCAGCTCATGAGCGGCGTTATCATGATGGTGAGCAGGCGTTCTCTTTTATTCTCAATACTCCGGGCACTCATTACAGCCGGTACGGCGCACGCAAAGCCGCTGATCATGGGCATCACGCTTTTTCCGTTCAATCCCACTTTTCGCATAAGCTTATCCGTTAGAAAGCTGATACGCGCCATGTAGCCGGTATCTTCCAGTACGGTAATTAATCCAAACAAAATCATAATCTGCGGCACAAAAACCAGTATACCGCTTAAGCCCGCCACAATACCATTGATGAAAAGATCGCTCAGGGCATTGTTGGGCAACCAGCCCGACAACCAGGAAGAGAGTTCGCCAAAACTCCATTCAATGGCATCCATGGGATAGGTGGAAATCCAGAACACACTTTGAAACAACAAAAACAACACGCCCAGCAGTATTACATAACCCCACGTTCGATGCAGGAGAATTTTGTCGAGCTTTTCATTGAACAACGATTTCTGCAACGGGTCGGCCTCCACCACGGTTTGATGCATGATGGCACTGATGCGGTTATAGCGCGCCATGATTTCCGATGCCTGTGTTTTGGTTGGATTGAAATGATTTCTGCCAGCAACCTCCATAACCTGTTTGCCCAGTTCCGGAGTAGATTCTAACGTTTCCGGATGAATCAGATAATGAATGGCTGTGTAATCACTGATGCCCGGTATCAGGGAGCGCACCTGCTGCACCGCTTCGGCATTTCCTTCTGCATTGTCAATAAAATCCCTCGGAGTAAATGATTGCAGGTTGGATGCCGTGCGTTCAATCACCTTCTTGAGTTCGGGTATTCCTTTGTTTTTGCGCGGATTTACAGGAACAATCGGCACCCCCAGCTCTCTTTCCAGTCCCGGAATATCAATCTGAGTGCCGTTTTTTCGCGCCAGGTCCGTCATGGTAAGTGCCACCACCAGGGGAATCTTTAAATCAATAATCTGTGTGCAGAACAACAAATTCCGTTTCAGGTTACTGGCATCGGCCACCAATACTACCATATCGGGCCGCTGTTCTGCCCTGTCCATCAACACCGAATAAGCCACCCACTCATCCTGCCGTTTGGGATACAGGCTGTAGGTGCCCGGTAAATCCATCACAGATGCGTGCAACTGGGGAGAGATGGTGGTGCTGCCGGTTTTTTTATCTACCGTAACACCCGGAAAGTTACCTACCTTCTGATTTAAACCCGTGAGTGCATTGAACAAAGAACTTTTACCGCTGTTCGGATTTCCCACGAGGGCTATATGTATTTTGGCATTCAATATTTGTGCTATATGAAGTAAGTGGCAAAATTACTTGAAACCATCCACTAATCATTTACGATATTGGAAACAGCTTTTTACTGAATTAGTAACTCCACACAGCTTGTGTTTAGTAACTTTGCGCCATGTATAAGAAAATATTTCAATCGGTAATATTATTATGGGTATTGGTTGCGCAAACAGCAGTGGCGCAGGAGGTGTTCAACCAACCTGTTGTTATTAAGCAACTGAAAAAGCATATCGGTTATCTGGCCGATGATAAACTGGAAGGAAGGAGAACCGGTACCCGGGGAG
>DPFD01000172.1:0-16683 GCA_003534175.1 Chitinophagaceae bacterium | reverse complement strand
TTAAGAAAAATAAAATTGCTCCGGCCGGCACCAATCAATACCTGCAACCGTTCACCGTACATGATGGCAGAAGCATTGATCCTTCTTCACTGATCAGTATGAACGGCATCACCCTGCAGGCCAACACCGATTTCTTTCCGCTAACGTTGTCGGGTAACGGAACGTTTAAAGGACAAGCCGTTTGGTTTGATACAAAAACTTTTGCCGCACAGTTGAAAGACAACCCACATCTGTTGATGATTGAAGAAGTACGTAAAGTAGGAGCGAAGGCTGAATCTGCCGGTAAGGCACTGATTGTATATAATTCAGGATTGATTTCAGATGAGTTGACGTGGGATCCTAAAAGCCGCATTACCGCATTATCGATACCGGTGATTTATCTGCATCAGGATGCGATGCGCAAATACAACATCATACCCGAGCAAACCCCCGTTCAAATTAAACTGCAGTTCAAAACCTTAACCCGTACCGGGCACAACGTGGTGGGATTCATTGATAACGGTGCCGAACACACGATAGTTTTGGGAGCACATTACGATCACCTGGGATATGGAGAAGACAAAAACTCCATGTACACCGGTGCGGTTCCCATGATTCACAATGGCGCGGATGATAATGCCAGTGGCACCGCAGCGATGCTCGAGCTATCGCGCATGCTGAAGAAATCGAAATTCAGGAAGAACAACTATTTATTCGTGGCCTTTTCAGGAGAAGAACTGGGTTTATATGGCTCCAGGCATTTCGTAGAAAATTATGCCGGAGTGGGCAACATCAACTACATGATTAACATGGATATGGTAGGACGTGCCGCCGACAGTGCCCGTAAACTCACCATTGGCGGTTTTGGTACTTCGCCGGTTTGGGGTGAACTGATTAAAAAAGAAAACTGCCTGTTTGATTTAAAGATCGACAGCTCCGGCAGCGGACCAAGTGATCATACTTCTTTCTATAAGAAAGATATTCCCGTGCTTTTCTTTTTTACCGGAACCCACTTTGATTATCATAAACCCTCCGATGATGCCGACAAAATCAGCTACTTCGGTACGTCTGAAATTGTACGATACATCTACAACCTGATTGGTAAAACAGAGNNAAGAACCGGAGATGGGACGTACTAGTTTTAAAGTAACCATGGGTATTCTGATTGACTATACCTTCACGGGTAAAGGTGTGTATGTAGATGGTGTAACCGACGGGCGCCCCGCTTCTAAAGCCGGCGTACAACGGGGAGACATTCTGCAGAAAATGGGAGACCACACCATCAGCGATGTTTCTTCCTACATGCAGGCATTGAATAAATTCAATAANNATTACCATACAGGTAAAACGTGGAGACGAAGATGTGCTGTTGCAACTCACATTTTAAATGTACACCATGAAAAAACTGGTAACGCTGGACTGGGATGATTCCACCAACAGTTTTTTTGAGGACGCAAAGATGCTGGGAGTAGTTGCTCCTCTGAACGATTACAATTTTATCTGGCATGTAAATGCCTTACTGGGATATCGTTTCAGGGCGATACCGGAAGCCACTATACAGTTGTTGAAGAAAAAGAGTGTGCAGAAGAAACAAAAAGCAATGGACTTCTTCTTTTCCGTTTTTGAATATAACGTTCCCGGGTATGCGCTTCAGCACCTGATTTACCACAACCAGAATAAAGGTGAACCGTTGTTGCCCGATTACAAGCACATAGATTTTATCTGGCTGATGAAGGGCGATTTTGAGTATGATGAAGATGCCCGTGAGCTGGTGCAGGCGTTGAAAAGCATCAATGGTGTGCAACTGGTTACTGAAATTCCGATTGATAAGGTACGTAAGAAAGAACACCTCGTACTATAAATTTACACCTCCTCAATTCCATACAACAAGGTAGTTCCTTTACCCGGCTCTGATTCTACCGTGAAGAATCCGTTGATTTGTTCCATTCGCCACTGCATGTTCTTCAAACCGTTGTGCTTTCCGTTCAGGGATTGCTTTTCGGAGGATGAGAAACCGGTGCCATTGTCGCTGAAAACAAACTGAAACCCGTGGGGTTGTACCTCCAGCGCAAAAATAAGTTGTGTGGCCTTGCTGTGTTTTAATGCGTTGTGCAGTGCTTCCCGTGTAACCAGCAACAACTGACGGCGCTTCTCGTGGCTCAGTTTTACGGATGGAATCTGATCCGGAAAATCGGTTACCACATCGAGGTTGAGCGCATCGGTGGTAAGGAACACATATTCTTTCAGGTATGCAGCCAAACTATCCAGCGTATCATTTACCGGATTGAGCATCCAGATAATTTCACCCATCTTTTGGGTGAGTCCGCGTGCTGTGCCGGTAATATCCTGAAGCATCCCGAGTGTTTTGTCGCCCGTTGCGCCCAGCTCCGACTGACGGGCTACTTCACTGAGCAGTGAAATTTTGGTAAGGCCTGTTCCCATTTCATCATGCATATCCCTGGAAATCCTCAGCCTTTCTTCATTCAGTGCCTGTTGCATTTCGAGGGCCCGCATTTTTTCCTTCACGCGCTTGCGGATAATATATCGTACACCCATAGCCGTGAGTGATGTAATTAAAATAACTGCTAAAACTTTAAACCACCACGTTTGCCAAAAAGGGGGTTCGATAATGATCTTCAGCAGTTGCCGGGGTTCGCCCCACACCCCGTCGTTGTTGGAGGCCTTCACCCACAAACGGTATGTTCCGGGAGATAAACCCGCATAGCGTACCTCATGGCTTCCCTGCACCCAGTCATCGTCGGCGCCGGCCATCCGGTAAGCATATTGGTTTACTTCAGGATTGGTAAACTCCAGCGCGGCAAAGGTTACGGAGAGTGCGTTTTGCTGATGGGGCAGCCGGAGGGTGGTTAAATATTGTACCGCCGTATCGGTTTGTACGGGTTGCTCATTCACCAGTACTCCGGTTAAAACCACTTCAGGCTTATGATGGTTTGAAACAATTTGCCGGTTGTTAAACCAGTTGATACCGGTAACACCTCCAAAAATCATTTGTGAACGGTTGTAGGCAAACCAGGCACCGGAATTGAATTCATTAGACTGCAACCCATTCTTTTGAGTAAACACCTGCACCGACCGAATGGCTACCATTTTATCCGGATGTTTTTCAAACTCAATGCGGTTGAGTCCTTTGTTCGTGCTAATCCATATGGCGTGATTACTCTCGGGTAAAATCGCATATACGTGACTGTTACTTAACCCGTCTGATTCATCAAACAGAACAAATTTTCGGGTATGCTCGTTATATGCAATCAGCCCGTTATCGGAGGCAATCCACACCCAGCCATTGGCCACATCAGGATAGAAATGCCTCACGCCGGTTTGCATCATACCGCTGTCGAGCATCTGAAAAGTATCTCCCTGTATGAGGCAGCGCCGGAAACCGTTTTCCACGATACCGATGTACCACTCGCCCTTGCCGTTGGGCACAATAGATTGTACGAGACCTTTGATGCCGGGATGCTGATACACCTTTGAATCATCCAGTTTAACCCTGCCGTTGGGAAGCGCAATCACGCGGTACACCCGTTTCAGGCAACCAATCATAAAAGTGTCCGGGGCCACTTCGTATATGCTGTACACATTGTCATTAGATTCGGGAAGGGTGTCGTACGCTATCCATTCGCCGGTTTGCATATTCGTATAACCGATAACGTTACCGGCATTCATCCACAGTCTTTTGCGTGTGTCCTGATACAGAACAGTAATTGGCCCTGTAGCGGATTTGTTACCTGCCTTCGGGTAATGCTTCACACGAACTTCAAGGGTGGCTGTATCAATCATATATAAGCCCTTTGCAAAAGTTCCGGCATAAATCGTACTGCCGTGTGCAAAAATGCTTTTGATCATAAGGTTGGCGGGGTTTTGGATATTGAACACCCCAATGGGATAGCTGTTGAATTTGCGGTGTTTCAAATCCAGTTTACTCAGTCCGCCCCCTTCAGTGGCGAGCCATAAATTATCTGAACGATCAATAAATGTTTTTCTGATGTAGTTGATGGATAAGCTGCCTGGATCGCCGGGAATGCTGCTGAAAAAAGTTGTTTTATCGTGTTTTAAATCATACTTCAGCAACCCTTTTCCCGATACCACCACAAACAACAGGTTATTATTCCAGGATGTGATGTTTACGAACTGCGCATCTTTCACACCCGCTGTTTCATTCATCGTTTTCAACTCCCGTGTAGTACGTGTAGGGGCGTGATACAGCCGGATGGTATTGCTCGAAATATATGCCCATCCATAATCTCCTATACCGGAAATGGAATGCACAGAATCCCGGATGCCGGTGGGTACCAACTGCATGGATTCAGGTATCAGCTGGTTGCAGCCGTTGGGCATATTCACAAACAACCGATTCCCGTTGCCCTCTTTAAAAACATGCTGCACACCTGCCGGCAGCTTCATCAATTGAACTTTTTTGCTGTGGATTTGCACCTTCAGGATGGTATGGCCTGCTCCAAATACCCACATTTCATCTCTCACGGGCATTAAAAAGCACTGGTTGTTGTTAAAGGAAAACAACGGGTTGCTACGCAGGTTGTACACCGTATGAAAACGATTGTTCCGCTTGTTAAACTGTACCAGGTTATCACCTGCAATTAACCAGAGATTTTCATTGCTGTCTTCCTGAATGCCCGCCTGAATATAATCAGCCGGAATATTGGTGGAAGCAGTATCGCCATAACGGTGTTTATACACTTTAAACCGAATACCATCATAACGGTTGAAACCGTCGGCGGTGGCAATCCACAAAAAACCCTTGGAGTCCTGAAAAATATCGTGCACAGAATTCTGAGACAGCCCGTTATTTACCCCTATCTGTATAAACTCATTATTCGTTTGTGCTATACCGTTAGTACAGAGTAAACCAAGAAATACCCATATGGCTAAAATCAACCGTCTCATGCAGCCCAGAAAATTAAGAATAATCTTTTAATAATTAAGGGATGATGCGGATGCGTTTGTTCCCCGCAGCTACCACCGTGCCCAGTTTATACAGTGTTTGGTTTGCATGAATGTTGAAGAGTTCTTCCACAGCTTCGGTGGCGTCGGGCCTGCAGGTAAACAGCAATCCACCATTGGTTTGCGGATCGGGCAGCAGGTTGAATGCCTGCATTACATCCACTCCGGGTTCAAAATGAATATGCGGGTTGTAGCTGTTCCAGTTGCGGTAGGTGGCATCGGGAATCATCTTTTGAGCAATATAGTGTATTACTCCGGGCAGCACGGGCACCCGGTGGTACTCAACAGATGCATATACTGAAGCACCTTCCATCATTTCATACAAATGGCCAACCAATCCAAAACCAGTAATGTCGGTCATGGAAGTAATACCCGGTAAAGCCGCGAGTGCCGTACCTGCGGAGTTCAGTGTTTCCATTTGCTGAACCAGCGGTTGATAATATTCAGGTTCGAGTGTACCGCGTTTCAATGCAGTGCACAACACTCCGGTGCCGATGGCCTTGGTAGTGTAAATGATATCGCCGGGCTGTGCGGTATTGTTTCTTTTTACATGTGATGCTTCGGCTTCTCCGGTAACCGAGAGTCCAAACAAAGGTTCTTTGGTATGCACACTGTGGCCTCCGGCCAGTGGTATACCGGCTTCGGTACACACCGCTCTGGCTCCATCCAGTACACGGGCTGCTACAGATGCGGGCAACACATCCACCGGCCATCCGAGAATAGCGAGTGCCATCAGGGGTTTACCTCCCATGGCATACACATCGCTGATGGCATTGGCAGCAGCAATTCGGCCGTAATGTTCCGGATCATCCACTACGGGTGTAAAAAAATCTGTGGTAGACAGGATTACTTTGTCATCCTGCCATAGCCATGCCGCGGCATCATCATTGGTATGATGACCCACCAGTAAATTCGGCCATTCGTTACCGTGAGGTCCGCTTCCAATGATAGACTTCAATACGGTGGCATCAATCTTACATCCGCACCCGGCACCCTGTGAAAACTGCGTAAGCCTGTGTTCGCTTGCTGTCATGGCGTTAATTATTTTTTCGTTTAAAAACTATTGCTGCATTTTCGGATAAATTGCTGCTGAACCTGATTTCATGCACCTTGCCCTTATCCCGTACAATCAGTAATCCGGTATTGGGAGGAATGGTTCCAAGGCTTTCGGCATACATAACTAGTTGTATGGTAGATGCCTGTTGAGTGGAAACAGTGAGTGTAACAGGCGTGGTGCTCAGTCTCACTTTATGCAATAACTGAACCCCATTCATGTACACACTCACACTGTCACCATCCACTTCCCCGTTATCATACAGGGTGAGGTGTAAACTATCAGACTCATAGAACATTTCATGCTGGATAGAATTGGTACGCTCGCTCACCGTTAATACAGGCTTAACTGAAGGCACCTGTGGCACTGAACGTTCACGTGTAACCACATCCGTTTGAGCAGGCGCAGGCGCGGGTTCAATGAATGAAAGTTCCTGACTGAGCTGCAGCTCTTCGAGGTGAGGCACGAGCGATGTTTGCCGGTATTGTTGGGTACGCTTTAATGTTACAGATCCGGTAAGTGGTGCGTACTCCCTGGTTCGGTTGGTAGTAAAAGGCCCTGCCAGTACCCGTATGGAATCGCTTTCTGTTAACTCCAGGATGTTAATTTGCTTCACATTTTTAGCGGGTTTTACAGGATAGTTGTGCGCGATGAGTCCGTCATCTTCTGTCACAATTTTCCCTTTCATCTTCCGCACTTTCAGTTTTTTCACCCCATAGTATTGTTTATCGTTGAGGATAAACCAGGTGTGTGAAAATCCGTACAGGCGATTCTTCTCCTCTGAAATAGCAATTTCATAATGGTAGGTGAGGCGGTTGGAATCGTTGTACAGCGTGCCTTTCCATAACCCAGTGATGTCTTGCGCGTGCAGGAGGTTACCGGACAACAGAAAAAAACACATCAACCATATTTTACGTTGGTGCATGCATTGAGTATTTGGTGGATTAATTCGTTGGTAACGGTTGTACAGGGAAAAGTAGTTACTTGTTGTGCCACATTGCTTCGGTTATGAAGGCCCTTCAGGTAAAACTTATCGTAATATTTCAACAGTAAGGAAAACGCTTCCCGGATATTTCCCGACTGAAGGTGTTCAGTTGAAATTTTGGTTTCCAGTGGCCCCAGTCTTTTCTGTATACGCTGCACAGCTTCTATCAGCTTTTCACGGTTCAGGCTGCCATAAGATGCTACGATATGGCTGAGGCGCACCTCAAAGGGCAGGTCAATAAAATAAACAGGACTGTTGCGCATGGTTTTCCATAATGTGTGGGGGATGTTTAATACGCCAATGCGCTGACTTTCATCTTCCATCCACAAACTTTTCTGTGCATCGCTTTGCATCAGGTGCAGGGCGAGGGTGTTTTCAAACATTTCCTGTGTGGGCTGAGGCGGCCTTCCAATCCCACCAAAGGCTGATCCTCGATGCCCTGCCAGTGCTTCGATGTCAATGATTTGTTCACCGCGTTTATGCAATTCCGTTAGTATCTCCGTTTTTCCGCTGCCCGTATATCCGCCCACGATCCGGATCGCATAGGGTTTTTCAAAAGCCTGCAACACCTGTTGCCGAAACGCCTTGTATCCACCTTCCAACACCTGCACTTTGTATCCGTACAATTCCAGCAGCCAGGCTACAGCAGCGCTGCGCATTCCTCCCCGCCAACAATGTACCAGCACTTCTGTAGGAGCATTTTTTTGCTTATATGGTGCCAGCAGTTTATCTGCCTGCTTCACCATTTCCTGCATTTTGAAAAAACCTAGCGCTTTGAAAATGGCCTGCTGCCGACCCTGGCGTTTATAGGATGTGCCTACTATAGCGCGTTCCTCATCGGTAAATAACGGTAACGAATAGGCGCCGGGGATGTGGGCATGGTTGTACTCCCCCGGACTTCTAACATCCAGTACGGGTAAGGGTTGGTTCCAGATAGTATGTGCGCTGATGCGTTCCAAATTAGAATTGTGCTTGGCAATTTATCAATTAATCAGAACATCCGAAACAACGGAATATCCTCCATATACACCCGATGCAAAAAAAACCCGCACGAGGCGGGTTATACGTTTACAGCATGCCGGTGATTAACCGTTCATACTGGTGAGGAATTCGGCGTTGTCCTTGGTTCCCTTCATGTGCTTCAACAGCAGGTTGAGGGCTTCTTCCGTATTCATGTCGGCCATGTGCTTACGCAATACCCACAGGCGCTGGAAGGTTTCCTTATCGAGTAACAGATCGTCTCTGCGCGTTGAAGATGAAACAATATCAATAGCAGGATAAATCCTTCTGTTCGAAAGTTTACGGTCGAGCTGCAACTCCATGTTACCCGTTCCTTTAAACTCCTCGAAAATCACTTCATCCATTTTACTTCCTGTATCCACCAGGGCGGTAGCAATGATGGTAAGAGATCCGCCGTTTTCAATTTTACGGGCGGCGCCAAAAAACTGTTTTGGCTTTTGCATGGCGTTGGCTTCCACACCACCCGATAATACTTTACCGGATGAAGGAGCCACGGTATTGTGCGCACGTGCCAGGCGGGTGATGGAATCTAACAGAATCACCACATCATGTCCGCACTCTACCAGTCGCTTCGCTTTTTGCAGGGCGATGCTACTTACTTTCACGTGCTTTTCGGCGGGCTCATCAAAGGTTGAAGCAATTACTTCGGCCTTCACGCTGCGTTCCATATCCGTTACCTCTTCCGGCCTTTCATCCACCAGTACAATCATCAGATAACACTCCGGATGATTTTCTGCGATGGCATTGGCCAGTTCTTTCAGCAACATGGTTTTACCCGTTTTCGGCTGGGCAACAATCAATCCGCGCTGACCTTTACCGATGGGCGTAAATAAATCCAGGATACGTGTGCTGTAATTATCCGCACGGGTATGCAGGTTCAGCTTTTCGTATGGGAATAACGGTGTCAGGTAATCGAAGGGAACACGATCACGCACTTCTTCCGGACTTTTACCGTTGATGGTTTCTACTTTCAGTAAGGCAAAGTATTTTTCTCCTTCCTTAGGTGGCCTTACGGAACCGTACACGGTGTCACCGGTTTTCAATCCGAATAACTTGATTTGTGATGGTGACACATAAATATCATCCGGTGAGGAAAGGTAGTTGTAATCGCTGCTGCGCAGGAAACCATACCCATCAGGCATCATTTCCAGCACCCCTTCACCAAGAATTACACCATCGAATTCAATATTAAAAACAGGAGGTTGTCTTTGGTAAGGTTGTTGTTTGTATGCGGACGGTGCCGAGGGTGCAGGGGCTGCCATGGTTTCACCCACCTGTTGTTCATCTTCTGCCTGAAGCATTTGGGCAATGGCCGGGGGCACCATGGAATTTTCACCGGTAATCGGTTGTAAATCCTCTTCCATTTCTACCGGTTGTTCAGACTCCTCTAATTCTTTATCTGCTTTTTTAAGGGGCTTTTTTTCCGTGGTTGCTTTTTTGCGCGCAGGGCTTTCTTTCTTGGAATCTTCTTTAAACAATGGGGCTTGGCTTCCCGCGGTTGCATCAGACTTCAAAACCCTTTTTCTACGGGGCTTTTCAGTGGTTGCTGCCTGTTGTTCCATAATCCGTTGAATAAGGTCAGCCTTATTTAATTTTTTCGGATGGGGAATTTTTAGTTCGTCTGCTATATCTACCAATTCTGGTACGAGCAAATCGTTCAGTTGCGTAATATCGTACATAAAAATTTTAAACTGCGTTTTTGAAAAACGAAAAAGAAGTGTGAATAACGTTGAAGTTGTGAATTTTGCTGATGGGAAAACCCTGACGAAGGGACTGTTTAGAAACTGGATTTTTCTCTTTTGGCAGGCGTTTCCATAGCAAATTTAAACAGTTTTGATAAAAATTGAACTTTTTTGCAAAATTTCTTTTACAAGTCCCAGAAATTGCTTCCTTTTCGTTCCGGAGGTGTGTTACTGATTTGTACTTCAAACAGGCGGGTGGTTCCATCATCATTATCTGCTGTGAGGACAAGGCGCACAGAGTGTTTGTTTTCTTCCAACAAAGCAACAGCCTCTATTTTCTGGTGTTTCAATCGCGGGTCAATATCTGCCAGGGCAATGACTTTTGAGGGATTCAGTGCCGTGAATGTTCTTTTGGGGGATATATCATCAAAAATCCACAGGTAGCTGTTTCCAATGACTCCATCCTCCACGCCGTCAGCGCTGATTTCGGTAGATACCGTGGCAAAAAGCCTGTCGTACTGTGTGGAATAGGCAAGTCCTGATAAACCTTCTACTCCATCCTTTTTCACCGATGTGGACTGAAATCCGGTTTTTACCACACTGATGCCTGCCCGTTCCTGCCGTTTCCAGAAATGATGTGGAACAAATATGAGTTGATTAACGGGAGAATTGCCGTTGCCCCGGTTGGCCAGAATTACCTGCTGAGGAGTTACGGCCATGCCTTCTATATTGAGCGATGGAATACCGGCAACCGATAAACGATAAAAAAAAGTATCCAGCGACAGGTGTTGTGTATCACGTGTAATGAGGTGGTACAGGATGGCCCGGTTTCGGTTTTTCTTTGATCCGGAGCCCATCCACAACAGGGTTGAATCAGAGAAAACTCCTCCGCTCTCTATATCCGCTTTGCGGCTTTTGGGAATACGCTGTGCCGTATCCTCAAACAACGAGATACTATCGGTTACCTGTAGTTGCAGATTCAGTACCATTGCCTGCACGGCATCATCGCCCATTAAATACAGGCGGTCATTAAACCTTTCGATGGATGAACCCGAGGCATATTGCGGCATATCCACCACACGAATCAGTTTATCCGGTTCATTGCAGGACATCAACCCTACAGCAAATAAAAGTATTACGGCATAGCCTATACGAAGTTTGTAACCCCTATTTCCGTAACCCGAATGCTGTTTATTAACCATGCGCTGATGTGTGCTGCAAAATAAAACCTTTCAACGGACTGTCACCCCTTACTTATCCGCCAAATTTATTCTACGGAATGAGGTTAACACCAAATTAACAGCGAAATGGTTTGGGAGCCTGTGCAATCCAACTGCATTCAACATCTGTGATGATTACTTAAAACATGCATTATGAAATTATTTCAAACCCTATTGTTCTTTTCTTTCGTTCATGCTGCGCAGGCGGCAGAAGATTCCGTTTTTACCCGTGCCCGTTTATCACAGGTGGCGGTTTATTATCTTTCCGGCGCAGAGTTGCAACACCAGGCTAGGGTGGCTTTAAAACCCGGACTACAGTATGTGGTGATTGATCAGTTGTCGCACCAACTCGATGAAGCCTCACTGCGTTTGGGATGTCCGGATCAGGTTACTATACTGTCGTGGCAACACAGCATCTATACCCCTGAAGTGAAGCCGGTATCCAATCCCCCACTGGAAGATAGTATCCGCAACATTCGCCGGCTGATTGCCGACACCCAACATGAAATTCAGTTGCAGGAAGAACTACTCAGAAAACTTAGTGCGTTGGTTGATAATAATTTCACCTCCCCGGATAAGAAAAACATTCAGAGTCCGGAACTCATCCGCCTGTCAGAATACTATCTGCAAAAATTAAAGGAACTGAAAAATGCCGCGTGGGCCCAGCAGCTAAAGAGAGATCGGTTAAACGAACAGCTCACGGCTATGCAACAGCGTTTGAATCAACAGCCCGGGCGCACAGCCCCACAGCCGAAAGGCACCGGACGTTTGGTGTTGCAGGTGATGGCTCCCGTAGCAACCAGCGCCTCCTTTGATGTACATTATTTTACACCACATGCAGGGTGGATTCCCACGTATGATATGCGGCTGAAAACGCTCGACCAGTCTTTTGTGCTGGGTTACAAAGCAGCTGTGCATCAACAAACGGGAATAGACTGGGAAGGAGTACCGCTTACCCTTACTACTCAGCATCCTTCTTTCTCCGGTATGATGCCAGTGCTGAACCCGGCATATCTTCAGTTTTATGTGGCCCCATTATACGCCATGATGGAGCAATCGAAGGCGGAGGGTGTTCCCGCATTGCGCCCGTCGTACAACGATAAAGATATGGCTGCATCAGGTGAACCTTCCAACGTAGCATCCTACACGAACATGGCTGAAAACCTTATCAACGTCTCTTATCAGATAACCCTGCCGTACAACATACCTTCTAACGGAAAGGCATATACGATAAATATTAAAGATGAAAAAGTAACTGCCCAATACCGGCACCTGGCTATCCCCAAGCTGGACAGCGATGCCTATTTTACCGCAAACCTCACCGGATGGAATGCGCTGAACCTGTTGCCGGGTGAATCCAACATTATCATTGACAATATGTACATGGGTAAAAGTTTCATCAACCCGAACATAGAAGCAGACACCCTGTCGCTGTCGTTGGGTAAAGACAAACGTATTGCCGTATCGCGATTGCCCGTGAAGGAATTTACCTCAGTTTCCACCAAAAACGATATACAAACCAGCACTTACACCTATGAAATAACGGTGCGGAACAACAAAAGCAAGTCCGTGAGCCTGAGTGTACACGACCAGTTTCCGCTGAGCCGGGAGAAGGAGGTGCAGGTAAAACTATTAGATGCGGGCGGCGCTGTTGTAAACGCTGAAACCGGTATGCTTAGCTGGACACTTGAACTGGAACCCGGTGCTACGCAAAAAATACGATTTAGTTACCAGGTGAAGATACCGGCAGGAAAAAAAGTACGTGAATTGAGGCAACGGTAATAATTTTGGCACAGTTTTTTTTACCGATGGATTATGAACAAACTCCTTAAAGCCCTGATTGCCGGGTATGGTGCTAAAAAACTAGGCGGTGGTTGCCTGAGTACTGTGATTATCTTTTTGCTAATATGGTGGTTGCTGGACGCCTGTTGATGTAACCTTCCTCAGTACTTCAGTCAATCCCCTGCACAAAAAAACCGGAACTGTACAGCTCCGGTTTTTTTTATTTCGTTTTTGTTATTGTTCGCGTAGCGGAATAAGAAACTGCTTATTGCCCCAGGATACTACAATGCCTCCTTCGGGTTGAATAGTAAACTGTAATTGTTCAGCAAATGGTGCCTCCGGTTTCAGTTTAGCACGAATGCGGAACACATCCTGCGAGGCATCGTACTGATTGGTGCCCCACTGGTTCCATGCCTTATTGAAAATTACTGTTACCAGCTGGTCGTCAAAAAGAGTAAACAGGCTGAATTTGCCTGCTGGTAATTCGCGATTCATTATGAAGATGGGCTTATCGGTTTCCAAAGTGGTAGCTTCATTGGCACCGGTACGCCATAATTGTCCGTCAATCGGTTCCAGATCCACCCCAATGGTTCTGCCTTTCACTGCAGGTTGGCCATACTCTATAGTAACTTTCGTTCCTTTGCTGAGGGTTTCGGTTACGGATACACGCTTACTCACCCGGTTATCCTGTGCGGTAGCCTGGTTCACACTCCACAAAGTGGTTGAAATGCACAGAACCGTTAATAGTTTTTTCATGTCGAAATAGTTTTTATACAATAAATGCCGCGTTTGTAAAAATACAAAAAGCAACGCGAATAGCCGCATCAGTTTCCAACGGTTTTAATCATGGTACCTTTCGATACTTTGTCTTTCAGTTGCATACCGTTCAGGATAGCCAGCTCTTCAAAACGCGCGGCGGGCTGATTGTATTGGCGTAACAGTTGCTCCAGGGTTAAATCCTGTGTTACTGTTTTAATGCGCACGCGCTCGGGCTTGCGGTTTATTTTTTCGTTATCGGTGAGGGTTCTGAAGCTGGTCATGGATTGTGTGAACTGAGAAACAAAGGCAGAGAACTCTGAGGAAGCAGCCACACCGAGCAACTGATAAATCAACTGATCTTTCTGGATGTGATAGGTTTGAATACGCAACGCAGGCGATTGCTGAGTGGCAGGTACGTCTGCCACCATCATATAGGCCTGATGTCCGTGTACCGTTGTGGCACGGGCGTCCAGCACCTGCAGGTTGTTATTGGTTACCAGCATTTGTGCTGCTTCGCGCGGGTTTGCCGCTTTCGCCATGGCAAGTTGCAATAAAGCTTTTCCATTTTTTTCTGCAAGCTGCACCATAGTAGGTGAATTCTGATAACTCCATCCGGAGGGCACACTCCACTGAAATTTTAATTCGGGATGATAGAACACACTGTTTTCCAGAAAACCCTGGCGGGGATCGGGGCCATACACGATGCCATCAATTCTTTTCAGGTAGGCGTTGCGGTTTACAGACAGTGTAGTAGTAGGGTTTTTGGATTTCCATTCCTGAGCCAGTTTCAGCACGTTATCGTGCCGACCCTCGGGGTTGGGGTG
This sequence comes from Chitinophagaceae bacterium, assembly GCA_003534175.1. GTDB lineage: Bacteria > Bacteroidota > Bacteroidia > Chitinophagales > Chitinophagaceae > Ferruginibacter. Next base: position 2,395 of record DPFD01000172.1, on the reverse strand, counting down.
CGTCGATAAAAATTCAGGGAGATTACCGCCTCCGGCACGGGCACTTTGGCGGTCGAGGGTGGTGAAAAAATCAGCCATGTGGGTGGCATCGTATCCAATTTTGGAAGAATATTCAACCCCCAGTTCATCGCTTTGTTTTTCATCATCGCGGCCAAATTTCAGGAACAACAACTGCATGCCCTGCGATGCAGATTCGGCAAAACGTGCCAACTCCGGTTTAATTACCACACCGGCAATCAGCCCGATATTTCCCAGCATGGCATTGCGCTGCTGAATAACTGAATGTCGGGCGGTAATGTGGCCAATCTCGTGCCCCAGTACACCTGCAAACTGAGCTTCATCATTGAAGTGGGCCATAATGCCCCGGGTGAAATATACATATCCTCCCGGTACGGCAAACGCGTTGATGATATCTGAATCTACAATTCTAAAACTATACTCCAGTTTGGGCCGGTGCGAAATAGCCGCCATCGCCTTTCCCTTTTCGTTGATAAAATCCTGAAGCACTTTGTCTTCGTATAAACCGTATTGAGCAATGATCTGCGGATCAGCCTCCTTGCCCAGGGCAATTTCCTGCTGTTCCGACATAAAGGTGAGCTGTTTCTTTCCGGTAACCGGATTTTTTGAACAACCGGTGGTTATCAGCATAGCCGCCGTAACAACCCCTACCAGGCTGATAATACTTCTCATACGCTTTGATTTACGTTTTGAAAGATTGATGCAATAAACTTAGTCAAAATTAATACCAAAAATGAAGCGGTAAACCATAAATCATCCGTTAATCCTCTTTAAAACCTGCGTCGAGCTTTTTCAGATGTCGGAGTTCTTTTTTGGAGTGCTGTAGAAACGTATATCCTTTCATGAAACTCCAGTAAGGAATGCCTTTGGAATGGTTGTACCTGGATATTCGGAACATCATGTTCCAGTGGTGCAGAATCATTTTGCAGGCCTGCCACAGGGAATAACCGTTGCCATACACATGCTGTACGCCTGAACCACAGCCGTTGAATTCGAGGATTGAAAAATCGCGGCCAGATTTAAATGCCTCAATGCTGGCACATTTAATATCATACCGGCCATAGAAAAAAGTATTGCTGTACCTGCTTACCGAGTCCATCACCGATACCAGCCTGTCATCTATTTCATGTGCCAGGCTGATCATTTTACCTCCCTGCGTGCGGTTAGATACTTCTAAAAGCGTGTATTCTTCACCGTTAGGTATGATGGTTGTCCAGTGTTCTCGGTGTTTTATAAACATTTCTGCTTCCATGAAACGGACACCCTTGTGTTGTTGTACCAGCTGCTGCAAGGTTGATTTTCCATCGCCCACTACTACCGGTTTTTCCTTGCTGATAAACCCACTCACGGTTCCTTTTTCCTGGTTGGGCATCCGGTAATAAAACACCGCTACTTCCATGGGGTAGTTAATCATCTCCTGGATTACATAACGGCGATCAATATACGCATGGTAGCGAAGCAGGGATTCCATGCTTTTCAGTTTACGGAACATCATACCGCCCATGCCTACATTGGGCTTCACTGCCACCGGAAACCGGAGCCCGCTGGATTGCCATAATTCCTTCAGTTGATTTTCCGGTAACCCGGGATCAATGAATATGCTGTTGGGGTAAGTGCCGGGGGGCAGCTGCGTGTACATCTCCTCCTTGGTTTCGCCGTCCATTCCTCCAAAGGTGAGGGTGGGATTGGCGGGGGTAAAAAACCAAACGCTGCGGGCACGGAGGATGTACCACAGCCATACGGGTAGCAACGGGATGTACTTTACATGATAATGCCATTCTTCCCAGTGGGTTAGCCTATATATCCTTTGCTTCCAGTTCATGCGGTTGGCAAATTTACAGGGAACTTTTCATGCGTACACGATTGTATTTTTTTTCCGGGTTTAAATAGGACGAGTCACTCTTTGATATTCTTCTCCTCATTTGTGTTTGGGTCGAGGAGACTCGTCTTGGAAGAAAACACATTTAACCACAAAGAACGCAATGGAAATGCACACAATGACCACAAAGAATACATCCTCCGTGCCCTCTGTGCAATTGATATGAATGTTAGTACAATTGTTCATCTCCGTGGCCTCCGTGGTTAATAATCATCTAACCACAAAGGGCGCAAAGGAAAGGTACACCAAGAACGCAAAGGAGAATCCCTTCGTGCCCTCTGTGCCTTACGTTTGAATTGAATTATAATTATTAATCTCTGTGGCCTCCGTGGTTTAAAAATCATTTAACCACAAAGGGCGCAAAGGAAGGACACACCAAGAACGCAACGGGGAACCCCTCCGTGCCCTCTGTGCCATACGTTTGAATTGAATTATAATTATTAATCTCTGTGGCCTCCGTGGTTTAAAAATCATCTAACCACAAAGGGCGCAAAGGAA
>DPFD01000170.1 GCA_003534175.1 Chitinophagaceae bacterium | reverse complement strand
CCATAGGTATCTGTGCCTGGCACAGGAAGCTTACAATATCCTTATTCACTTTATCATCCATCACCTTAAAGGCATTGAATGCTTCAATTTTATAAATCACGAACGGATCTTTCTGCTCATAGGTTGCAGACTGTACACTTTGTCTTAAATCATCCATCGCCCGTAAGTGTTCTTTCCATGCATCATCAATAATGGCCAGGGTAATAGAACGTTCCAGCGCACGCGGTAATTCCATCCCTTCAGTGGCGAGGTATTTATCGAGATTGGCAATCACCTGAATCCCTTTTCTTCCATCGGAAAACGGCACCGCTACATTTTCAATATGATTCCCCTGTTTTGAACGGATATCTTTAATGATCGGCATGGTATGCTGCGCGATATTTCTGCACTTCTGATCGTAAGTAGTAACCGCCTCGGTATACAAACGCTGCGTGAGTGTACCGGCATCATCATCCTTTAAATCTTCCGCAGTGATGGAGGTATCCAGTGCAAAGTGCATAATCACTGAAAGTTTAAATCCTTCATGGTCTTCGGTTTCTTTAAACGACGTCACCAAACTTTCAGCTACTGCATAAAATGCATTATCCAGATCAAGTGCCAGGCGATCTCCAAACAAGGCGTGGTTACGTTTTCCATACACCACATTCCTTTGTTTGTTCATCACATCATCATACTCGAGCAAACGCTTTCTTATTCCAAAGTTGTTCTCTTCTACTTTTTTCTGTGCACGCTCAATACTTTTGGTAATCATGCTGTGCTGTATCACCTCACCTTCTTTGTAACCCATGCGGTCCATCAGTCCGGCAATACGTTCACTGCCAAACATACGCATCAGGTCATCTTCCAGAGACACGTAAAAGTTGGAAGATCCCGGATCACCCTGTCTTCCCGCACGACCACGCAACTGCCTGTCAACCCTCCGGCTTTCATGCCTTTCTGTACCCAGAATGGCGAGACCGCCAGCATCTTTCACACCGGGGCCCAGTTTAATATCGGTACCACGACCGGCCATGTTGGTAGCAATGGTTACAGCACCAGCAAAACCCGCTTCAGCAACTACCTGTGCTTCACGTGAGTGTTGCTTGGCGTTTAATACGTTGTGCGGAATATTTTTTTGCTTCAGCATACGACTGAGCAATTCACTCACCTCCACCGAAGTAGTACCTACAAGGCACGGCCTGCCTGCATTGCGCAGCACTTCAATTTCATCAATAACGGCCTTGTATTTTTCGCGCTTGGTTTTAAATACTTTATCCTGATGGTCTTTACGTATAACTTTTACATTCGTTGGAATGGTAACTACATCCAACTTGTAAATCGTCCACAACTCAGCTGCCTCCGTTTCGGCGGTACCGGTCATACCACAGAGTTTGTGATACATCCTGAAATAGTTCTGCAACGTAACGGTAGCGTAGGTTTGAGAGGATGCTTCAATTTTCACATTTTCCTTGGCTTCAATGGCCTGGTGCAAACCATCTGAGTAACGGCGCCCTTCCATGATACGGCCTGTTTGTTCATCTACAATTTTAACGGCACCATCAATCACCACATATTCCACATCTTTTTCAAACAAGGTGTACGCTTTCAGCAATTGCTGCACGGTGTGGATGCGCTCTGCTTTCTGCGAATATTCTGTGAGCAGTGTTTCTTTCTGCTTTAATTTTTCTTCCGCTGATATATTCTGAATTTCAATTTCGTTCAGCTTAACGGCGATATCGGGCAGTACAAAAAATTCAGGATCTTCGCCATGGCGGGTGATGAGTTGCAAACCCTGTTCGGTCAGTTCTACCTGGTTGTTTTTTTCATCAATGGCAAAGAACAACTCCTTATCCACTTTAGGCATTTCTTTTTGCTGATCGGCCAGGTAGTAGTTTTCGCTTTTCTGCAATTTCACACGAATGCCCGGTTCACTCAGGAACTTAATGAGGGGTGCGTTTTTAGGTAACCCGCGGTGGGCGCGCATCAGGGCAAGTCCGCCATCTTTCGGATCATCGTTGCCTTCGGCAATTTTCTTCTTGGCTTCCACCAAAAACTGATTCACGGCTTTACGCTGTGCTTCAACCAAACGTTCAATGCGCGGACGTAAATCGAAAAACTGTTGTGTATTGTCGCTATGGCTTACGGGGCCACTGATGATGAGCGGCGTACGGGCGTCATCAATCAATACACTATCCACCTCATCCACCATGGCAAAATGATGTTTGCGTTGCACCATTTCATCAGGTGAATGCACCATGTTATCTCTCAGGTAATCGAAACNNGCGGGCATCGCTGTTGGGCTGATGTTTATCGATGCAATCTACCCGCAATCCGAGCCATTCAAAAATAGGGCCGTTCCACTCGCTGTCTCTTCGCGCGAGGTAATCGTTCACCGTAACAATATGTACGCCTTCACCGGCCAATGCGTTGAGGTAGGCGGGCAGGGTACTCACCAGCGTTTTACCCTCACCGGTAGCCATTTCGGCAATTTTTCCGGAATGCAGTACCGTACCACCAATCAGCTGTACATCGTAATGCACCATGTTCCATGTAACGGTACCCCCGGCGGCCTGCCAGGTGTTTTTATAAATAGCCTGATCGCCTTCGATAATTATGTCGGGCCTTTGGGCAGCCAGTTCACGGTCAAGGTCGGTAGCGGTAGAGGCAACCGTTTCGTTGTTGGTAAACCTGCGGGCAGTTTCCTTCACTACGGCAAAAGCTTCGGGGAGGATTTTTTCCAGAATTTCTTCAATTTTGGAATCGCGCGTCTTTTTCAATTCGTCCATTTCACGATAGGCCTCATCCCTGGCAGCGATGTCATTGGAATCGAGGTTTTCAGCTTCAGCTTTTTTCCGGGCGATTTCAGCATCAACAGATTGCAGGTGCTCCTGAATACGGTTGCGGAATTCAGCGGTTTTAGCCCTGAGCTGATCATTGGTGAGCGATTGATATTGGTTGAAAAACTGATTGATTGTATCAACAACCGGAAGAATCTTTTTTACGTCTTTTTCACTCTTGTTGCCTCCGAAGATCTTATTTAAGATGCCTAACATATAGATGTTGTGTTATATACTGATATAAAGATTAGAGAGTTGTCAAATTAAAAGCCATAATTTATCGGGCGCCAAGATGACAGGGTGGCAAAGGTACAGTAAAGTTTTTCAGGCAGGGTCTATTTAACAGCGNNGGAAAAGTCCCCTTTTCAAATTTTAGGGAGATGCGTCAATTTGGGTGAATTCTATTACCTTTGCGCCCTGAATAAACGAAACGGCTCACCAGCCCTAACCTTATAACGTTTTTTGTATGAGCGGCGCATTAAAAGAAGTAAGAAACCGAATAAAAAGTGTTCAAAGCACACAGCAAATTACCAAAGCCATGAAAATGGTGAGTGCGGCCAAATTGCGCCGTGCCCAGGATGCTATTACTCAAATGCGCCCATATGCCCAGAAACTGCAGGAAATGCTGAGCAACATCATTGGCAGTGCCGATGGCGACCTGAACATTGCGTTGGCTGCTGAGCGTCCGGCTGAAAAAATACTGATGATTGTAGTAACCAGCGACCGTGGTTTGTGTGGCGGNNCATAAAACTGGCCAAGCAACGCATTGCCGAGGAATACTCGGAGCAGGCTGCCAAAGGAAATGTAACCTTGTTACCCCTCGGTAAAAAGGGATATGAGCACTTCCAGAAAAACAATCTGAAAGCCGTGAATCAGTATTGGGATGTGTTCACCGGTTTAAGTTTTGAGCGCGTGCAGGAAGTGGCAGGCTATGCCATGGAAGCGTTTAAAAACAAGGAAGTGGACCGTGTAGAAGTGGTGTACAGCGAATTTAAAAATGCCGCTACCCAGCGTTTTGTCAGCGAACAGTTCCTGCCCGTAAAAAAATCTACCCCGGCAGGTGGTAAAAAAGCCGATTTTATTTTTGAACCTGCTCAGGAATCACTGATTGCCGAGTTGATGCCCAAAATATTGAATACTCAGTTGTTTAAAGCAGTGTTAGACGCCAACGCTTCTGAACATGGTGCCAGGATGACGGCCATGGACAAGGCGAGTGATAATGCGAACGAATTGTTGAAAACATTGAAAATCAGCTACAACAGAGCACGTCAGGCAGCTATTACCACCGAACTTACAGAAATTGTAAGTGGTGCAGCCGCTTTGCAAGGATAATTGCTTTAGGTTTGTACACATTCTGACCTGACTTTATTTACATGGATACCAGTACCATCATTCCGCACATTGAGGCCCTGATTTTTGCCAGCGATAAGCCATTAACCACAATGGAAATCACTGAGCTGGTGAATAATGCATTAGGGTTTATTGATGACCGTGCCGCTATTGAACAGGTAGAATCAGCCATTGACGGTATCCGGGAAAAGTATCAGAGCGAATTTTATGCCTTCGAATTAAAGCAAAGCGGGGGGGGATGGCAGTTCCTCACCAAGCCGGAATATCATAAAACCGTTGCGCTGATCAACGGCGATAAATTCATTAAGAGATTATCCGCCGCAGCCCTAGAAACACTGGCCATCATTGCTTATAAACAACCCATCACTAAAAGTGAAATTGAAGCAATCCGTGGCGTGAACTGCGATTATGCTGTTCAGAAACTACTCGAAAAAGAATTAATCATTATCTCCGGCAGAAATGAAGAGGCAGNNAGGCAGTAGGAAAGCCATTGATTTACTCCACATCCAAATCTTTCATGGATTACTTTGGAATCAACAGTCCGGAAGAACTGCCCAAGATTGACGAGGTGCTGATGGAAGAACTGGTTAAAGCCACGCCTGTAAATGTGCTGGGAGGCGGTGAAGACCATGAAGAAATCTCTGACACCCTCGTTGAAAGAGATACACCTCCGGTAACTGCAGAAAATGTTGCTGAAGNNAGCAGACGCAAATCCTTCAGATTCCGACCAATAATTTTCAACCCCCTCGTATTTTTAAATTTTAGTCTGTTACAAAAACTGACTGCCCTTTCCATTGGGTTTCAACGGTTAAAATAAGCGTGTGCATTTCAATGATGTATTCACCTGAATTCACTTCTTTTTAGTTTGCTATTCATAAAAAAAATACCTGGTGTTCACCAGGTATCAGGGTAAGCGGAATCTGCGGTCTATTTCGCAGCAGATTCATTGTAGAGACCTTCACGAACCCGGATTGAACTCCGGGCCCGTATCGGATCATCTGATGAAAATGGGCGGGTACGGTAGGGTACGGTTAAAAACTAGATACCTGTCAAATTCATATTTTGGGGTTAAACGGATTTAGTTGATAATTAGTTTACGCGTGTACGTTACCATACCTTTCAATTGAAGGTAGTACATACCTCGTGGCACATCATTCAGTTTAATAGATATTACTTGATTTGGCGCATCCGTTTTAAATACGGAGCGATGAACAATTTGTCCTGCACTGTTGGTTAACACGGCCTGATAACGATCCGGTTCCATCTGCTCAAAATGAATCATTATTGTTTTGTTCTCTACCGGTACCGGATGTACGCTTATTCCGGTAACAGACAAATCAATTGTGGCTCGTGCAATGGCACTATACTGAACCAAACCATTTGTACTGATTCCTTTCACACGATAGTACCAGTTTCCTGCTCCGGGTTTTACATCATTATAGCGGTATGTAGCCGCTCCACTATTAGGAGCTGTTGGATTGAAAGATGCGAGGAAACTGAAATTGCGCCCATCTGCACTTTTTTCCAGCTCGTACTTTTCCATGTTCACCTCATCCTCTACCCTCCAAACCACATCCACATCATTTTGGATGGTGGCGTTGGCAGAGATGGATGTAAAGGTTACCGGCAATACTGCCAGGCTCTTAAATACCAGTCTGAACCTGTTGGGTGCATAAGAGCCGGGTATGTTCACCACATTAAACGTGATGCGGGTAGTATCAGTAAGGCTTACCGGTGTGGAGGTATTCATATATGTATCTTCAAAAAACGCCTGCATATCCGGATAATCAGTGTTGTTGGGTATAAACACCATCTGATAGGTTAATACCCTTAACTGCGTCAGATTATACTGAATGGTATCAGAATCTGCGAGGGGCAGCCTGCTTNNAACCATCTCTTTTGATACCGAGGTTTTCACCGGTGTTGGTCATTTTCGGGGCGTCGTTTTCATCAACTCCATTGCTGGAATGGATATCAAATACGTTCATCACCCCATCCAGTAACACCGGAGTTCCGTTGTTGTGTGCATACAATTGTGTGCGGAAGTATTCAGGCAAGAGGGAATTCCTGTTTACAGTGTTGCTGCCATCTACCTTTGCCGTTTCAGTGAACGTGATAGATCCTGCAGTGGTTGGTGCGTACACGAGGAATGCTGAACCGGATTCAATATTGGTATTTCCGCCGGTATAACTTCCGCCTCCCGGTGTTACTACATAGTTCATACCTACACGCGTAAAGGTTTGGAACCCACCTAAGCCGTAGGCTGAGCCTCCATTGGTTAACAATGGATCCCACAGGTAGTACATATCGGCAATACCTCCGGTGCGGTTCAGCTGATCGAATGAAATGGCCGACGGATACGGATTGCCCACAGCCTCATATTTTCCTGCAGCCACATTCACCACCGGTGGAGCTTCGGCCCCCAGCGTGTATAGTTGACCGGTAGTACGCAGTGTGGTTGCGGTAGCTGGTGCGGTTGAAGTGGTTACACTCCTGTCTCCACGTACCAGCAACATGTATCCCTTCATGTTCGCCATAGGTGTAAGGGCTGAGGTTACTCCGTCAAACACATTGGTATTGGAGTTATACACTTTCACGGTTGCACCGGCAGGAGTCCGCAGATCAAAACCCTGTGCTACTGCATTGGCTACCTGTCCGGTTACGAGTGTACCTCTTCCCGGGCGCAGATTGCCCATGGGTGCATTGCCCTCCATCCAAGAAGATTGTATGGTGCTTCCCTTGGTAGGAACAGATAAGAACTGCCAAGCCTTACTATGTTCAGGAATATATCTCTCTACCGTTACATTTCCCAGTATATTCGTTCCTGACAGGGTACCTCCATTAGTGATGTCACCCACGCGTGCTGTTCTGTTCTCGTTGGATACCAGGGTAAGGTTGTTGTTTACATTCAATACTGCATTGGAAACACCAAAACTTACTTCATTCATTATTTTTAGTGTATCCGTTCCTGTTATGTTAACATCTTGAGCGTTGCTTACGATCAATCCGCCCAGCTCATTGTTCAGGAAATAACTTCCTGAAACTTGCTGCACCACAGATGTTCCATTCATTTCTATGGTTCCTCCCGAAGCATCTATATTACCACTGGCTGTAATGGTTCCGGCTATCTGAAGCAAGCCGCCTGAAATTTCCAGCACGGCCCCTGGGTATACATTCAGGTTGTTCACGGTAGCCATGCCGCTGTTCAGCGATGGATATACTGTGGTTACCACCGGTATAATTACATCCGGACAAACGGTAGAAGGTACATTACCATCGGCCCAGTTAGCCGGGTTCTGCCAGTCGTTGCTCACTGCTCCCGTCCAGTAATTGCTCAATGCAACGGTTGCAGTATTAGAATTTACCGGGTCGCAGGTTGAATATTGAACCACGGCGCGGTAATATAGTGTAGAGCCTGTAAAATTGTACGATTGTGTGGCAGTGGTGTTAACGATGGGTGTCCAGTTATTTCCATCATTGCTGCTTTCCCAACGTATCACATTTCCGTTATGTCCCGAGAGTGAAAGGTTCCCGCTGCCATTGCTGCATAGTGAAACAGACGCCACGTTGCCACCAACAGATTGACCAACGGTAACAACTCCGTTTTCAATTCTGTGATTACATGTACCCGTAGTAGTTACTGTATAGTTGTAAGTACCCGCTAGAGTAGGTGTACCACT
>DPFD01000257.1 GCA_003534175.1 Chitinophagaceae bacterium | reverse complement strand
AAACAAGGCAGTTGCCGCATTGTCGCTGAACGGGCAACAGGTTGCCATACGTGAGAATCATCAACAGAAAGACCACGGTGCATTTATTCATACGGCTATACAAGACCTGTTGCAGGAAGCGGGCATTACTCCGTTGAACCTACAGGCTGTTGCCGTTACAGAAGGACCCGGATCATACACCGGTTTACGCGTGGGTTTATCTACTGCCAAAGGCATTTGTTTTGCTCTGCACATTCCATTGATTACAATCAACAATCTTTGGCTGATGGCATCTACCAGTATAAAACAAAAGGGTTTGGAAAATGCGCTGTACTGCCCGATGATTGATGCGCGGCGTATGGAAGTGTTTACAGCCCTGTATACTCACCAACTGCAGGAAATCATTACCCCTCAAGCAATGATCCTGAATGATCAGTCCTTCGCTGATACCCTCCATCAACAACCCATCGTGTTTTCCGGTAATGGTTCAGATAAATTCAAAAATGTACTCAACCATCCCAATGCCATTTTCACCGATCTAACCGATACTACACCATCGTTTGTGCAACGTGCCTACGAAAAATTTCAGTCTGCCGATTTCGCCTCCCTGGTGGATGCCACTCCGTTTTATGCAAAAGAATTCTACAACGTGTAGTAATAATTCTATATCTAAAAGACATTCGTTTCCAGCAATTTTAACAGCGTTTATTCATTTAAACATTATCTCAATAGTATATTTGTACTCTATTTACTTTGTTCAAGATTTAAATTATTTCCCTATGATGGTTGCAACTCAAACGAATGACCTGAAAGTTGAAACGCAGAACAACGAAGCTCCTTCATCCATTAACATTAATTATCATAATGTTAAGAAGGCATCGTTGGTTTTACGTGCACTGAATCACAAGCTCCGTCAGCAAATTTTAACGCTGATTGAAACTGAGAAAAAGATTACCGTTACGGAGATTTATGTTCGCCTTCGCTTAGAGCAATCTGTTGCTTCCCAACACCTTGCAATCATGAGAAAAGCCGGTGTGGTAACTACACAAAGAGAGGGTAAGTACATTTATTATCTGGTAAACTACAAAAGAATTGACGAGCTGAATCAGTGTGTGCAAGAAATGGTTGCGTAATTTAACTTTCAAGAAAAAAATCAGGCGGATGAAATTTCATCCGCTTTTTTTATGGGCATGGTTTAACAGTTATCCGTATACGGGAGGAGGAGAACATGCCTTACATTTGCACAAATAAAAAATATGTTCATACAGCAATTATATACGAAATGTTTGAGTGAGGCAGCTTATTACATTGAAAGCGATGGCGTAGCAGCTATTATTGATCCGTTGCGGGATATTGATGATTACCTGCAACTGGCCAAAGAAAGAAATGCTACCATTCGATACATTTTCGAAACCCATTTTCATGCAGATTTTGTAAGCGGACACTTAGATCTTGCGCGTGCTACCGGCGCACCTATAGTATTCGGACCCGGCGCTACCACCGGATACGCTGTACATCATGCTAAAGACGGAGAGGTTTTTCCGTTAGGATCTTGCAGCATTGAAGTGTTGCACACGCCCGGGCATACAATGGAAAGCGTTTGTTACCTGTTGAAGGATGAAAAAGGGAAAGCACATGCCGTATTCACTGGCGATACGCTGTTTGTTGGGGATGTAGGACGTCCGGATTTGAGCAGTGGCGGTATGAGCAGTGAGGAACTGGCGAGCATTCTATATCAATCATTACAGGATAAAATTTTACCCCTGCCGGATGATGTGTTGGTATATCCTGCCCACGGCCCCGGCAGCAGTTGCGGAAAAAGCCTGGGACCAGAAACATGGAGTACACTGGGCGATCAGAAAAAAATGAATTATGCTTTACAGGCACCCACCAAAGAATCTTTTATTGAGCAGGTAACTACCGGTTTGCAGGATGCCCCCGGTTATTTTGCCATCAATGCACAAATAAACCAAAAAGGATACACCCCGTTGGAAGAACTCAAGCAACAAGGGTTAACGCCATTATCTATCGAGGCGTTTAAACAGGCTGCGCAAGACGGTGCCATTATTTTAGACACGCGTCCGGCGAGTACCTTTACTTCCGGTTTTATTCCCGGTTCAATCTTTATCGGACTGGAAGGAAGATTTGCAGAATGGGCCGGCGCCTTGCTGCCTTTCAACCAATCCATCATTCTGGTAACTGATCCGGGAGCTGAAGAAGCATCGCTGGTTCGTTTAACCCGTGTGGGATTTGAAAAAATCAGCGGANNAGCGGATACCTGGAAGGAGGTTTTCAAACATGGATTACCGCCGGAGAACCGGTGGATATGGTAATTGATGTGGAAGCTGATGAACTGGTGATGGATATGCCGCATGATCCCAGGCTCACCATTGTTGATGTAAGAAAAGAAGGAGAGTTTGTGGAAGGGCATTTGAAAAACGCCATCAACCTTCCCCTATCAGAAATGACCGACGTGGCTGAGATTGCACAGTTCAATGAAACACAAAACCTGTACATCCATTGTGCGGGCGGATACCGAAGTGTAATTGCCGCATCCATTTTTAAAAAGCATGGCTTCCATAACCTGCGCAATGTGTTGGGTGGATGGGGCAGCATCAGCAAAATAAAAAATGTGCAGGTTGTTCGTGAAACAGCCGCACTGAACTAAATCGTATAATCCTCACAGAACGCATGAGCCTGCCCTACGGGCAGGCTTGTTTGTTTCACCCCAAATGCTTCAGAAAAGTAACAGTATGTAACTGGTGATAATCCCTTGGAGACGCATGTTGCAGCCATCAACTTTGTAGAACTATTCACACTTAAAATAGTTCATATGAAAACTGCTGAAAACTTACTCACTCGAAGGGAGAGTGAAATAATCCGTGAACTTTCACAGGGATTGTATTACAAAGAAATTGCCGGTAAAATTTTTATCTCACCGGAAACAGTAAAGAAACATGTGCGCAGCATTTATCGAAAGATGGGTGTTCGCAACAGGGTTGAGGCTACGTTAAAGTATAATCGGGAGTTCCAGCAACTGAGTCAGGTTGCGGAACCTTGATTCACTAGGTTGGTATGGGAGGAGGCACGGGCTCAATCCACCTCTTCTCATACTCCGGTTTATATTGCCTGCGCCATCTCCGGTGGCTCCATAAGTAGTTATCAGGATGTTCACGTATAGCATCTTCCAGAAAATCGCGGAAGCGAAGGGTTAACTCACCCTCACGCATATCCGAAGCGTTCTCGGTAACTACAGTTGCCTTATACGTATAGTATCCGCGTTTGCGCCCCTTAACAAATTTCACAAAAACCACAGCGGTACCTTTTAGTCTGGCACCCTTATCCGGACCGGCCACAAAGGGTGTGGGCTTGCCAAAGAATTTCAGCCAGTGGCCATTCATTGGTTTACCGGGGTTTTGATCGGATACTAATGCAAGTGAATAGGGCTTCTCGGAAAATTGCTTGAAAGTGTCTTTAAATTCCGGAACGGGAATCAGGGTTGTATGGTAACGGCTTCTGATTTTCAGAAAGAGCCTGTCCAGTACTTTATTTTTAATGGGCATGTATACACCGAGAAATGTGCCTTCAATATTTTTGGAAAAAGCCAGGTTGGCATATTCCCAGTTGAACTGATGTCCGCTGTGGAACTGCACATTCTTCCCTTCACGGATCAGTTGGTTGCAGGCTTCCATATTGCTTACGTTGATTCTTTTCTCCAGCTGCTGATTAGACATTGAAATCAGTTTGATGCTCTCCAGAAATGTATCCATCAGATTTCTGTAAAAAGCAATCGCTATTTTTTTTCTGTCTGACGCAGATTTTTCAGGAAATGCAATCCGCAGGTTATTCAGCACAACATCCTTACGATACCTGAACACGTTAAACATCAACCAGGCTATTCCATTACTCAATCCGTACATCACCGTAAAGGGAATCAGTGATACAAGATAAAGAAGTGCATAAACAATGTAGTACATAGTAACGAGTAACGATAGATTATAAAATGGTATCCTGCAGAATGGCGCCTTTGCCCGGATAATCGGTATTAAAATGCAAGCCTCTGCTTTCTTTTCTAAAACCTGCAGATTTTACAATAAGATAAGCAATGGTAATTAAGTTTCTCAACTCACATAGTGCGGTTGACACCTCTGTACGCTGATAGAGTTTTTCGGTTTCAAGGTGTAATAAATCCAGTCGTGTGGCGGCTCTGCCCAGGCGCTCATTGGTTCTCACAATCCCCACATAATCACTCATAATCTGTTTGAGTTCCTTTTTGCTTTGGGTAATGAGGATCATTTCTGCCGGGGCCTTGGTGCCTTCCGCATTCCATTCAGGAATTTTAGGCAAATCCGGAATGATGTGAATTTCGCGTGATGCCATCACAAAACTTCTGTGTGCAAACACCATGGCTTCGAGCAGTGAGTTGCTGGCCAGTCGGTTGGCGCCGTGTAATCCTGTGCTGGCACATTCACCGGCAGCAAATAAATTTCTGATGGAAGTTCTTCCGTATGCATCGGTTTTAATTCCGCCGCAACTATAATGCGCGGCAGGAGAAACAGGAATCATATCTTTTGACACATCAATCCCTACACTTTTGCACTTTTCATAAATGTTAGGAAAGTGTTCTATGAACTTTTCCAGCGGCATGTGCCTGCAATCGAGAAAAACAAATTCAGTACCGTGGATTTTCATTTCATTATCAATGGCACGTGCCACAATATCTCTGGGTGCGAGGTCTTTTCGGCTGTCATATCGTTCCATAAAGGCCTCACCGGTATCGTTGCGTAAAATGGCGCCATCGCCCCTAACCGCCTCCGTTATGAGGAAGGAATATCCTCTGGCACCCGGTTCGTACAATGCGGTAGGATGAAACTGAATAAACTCCATGTTTTCAATCCTGCCTTTTGCCCTGTATACCATGGCTATACCATCGCCGGTAGCGATAGACGGATTGGTAGTGGAACGGTACACCTGGCCGATACCACCGGTAGCCAGTAAGGTAATCTTAGCTTTTACGGTGATAATTTCATGGGTGTTGATATTGAGCATATACACTCCGTAGCACTCAATATCGGGGGTTGATTTGGTTACCAGATAACCGAGGTGATGCTGTGTAATAAGATCGAGTACAAAACCATGTGTAATGATCTGCACATTCGGAAGCTGAGCGATACTCGAAAGCAGCGCCCGTTCCATTTCTTTACCGGTTACATCTTTGTGGTGTAGTATGCGGTTCTCGCTGTGCCCGCCTTCCTTGCCCAGTTTAAAATCGCCTTCGGTGTCTTTGTCAAAACGCGCTCCCCATTCAATAATTTCCTGAATGCGTTCAACGCCTTCCTTCACTACCAGTTCAACCACCTCTTTCTTGCACAAGCCATCTCCTGCAATCAGTGTGTCTTCTATATGCTTTTCGAAACTGTCGGTGGTAAAATCCATCACTCCTGCAACACCTCCCTGAGCGTATTTGGTGTTGGTTTCATCACTCATGGTTTTGGTGATGATAGTAACGGACTTGTCGGGAAACGCCCTGCCTACCTTAAGCGCGTACGTTAATCCGGCAATACCTGAGCCAATAACGAGAAAGTCTGTTTGCATAATTGCCTGTTTAATCATGAACCCACAGTAACAGTAGGTTCAATCCATACATTATTCTCTTTGAGGATGTTGATGAGTTCGTTTACTGCCACATCGCTGTTGATATTCCGTTTCACCACTTCCTTGCCTTTATACAAAGTAATTTTTCCGGGACCGCTCCCCACATAGCCGAAATCCGCATCCGCCATTTCGCCCGGACCATTCACTATACAGCCCATGATGGCAATTTTCAACCCTTTCAGATGATTGGTTACCCGCCGTATTTTAGCCGTGGTTTCCTGCAGGTCGAACAGTGTGCGGCCACAACTCGGACAACTGATGTATTCGGTTTTAGAAATGCGTGTGCGTGTTGCCTGCAGAATAGAGAAAGAAGTCTGGTTGAGGAACTGATGGTTATTTTCAACCGGCAGATACGTTCGGCCGCTTACCTGGCTGTTCATGATTTTAGCAGGGTCGTTCATCAGCCAGATTCCATCTCCCATACCCTCGAGCAATAAGGCGCCTGCCTGCACTGAAAAATGAATCAACTGTTCATCGATGGTTGCATGCTGCGATTCCACTGCCAGTATAACGGGGTTGGATATACGCATTCCCATCATGGTATTGATGCAGCTTCTTACCCGTTGCATACTGTTCGGGTCGGTGGCGTATAAACACACTACTGCCTGTTTATGATTTGCTACCAACTCGAGCATACGGGTAAAATCTCCGCTTACATCACAGGCCACAAAATGCAATCCGTCGGTAATATTTCCTTCAGCATATTCCTGCTGGGTATAGAGTGGATAATGGTTCTCGAGTTCTGGCGACCATACGCTTGCATCACAAACCACCTTCAGTGTACCCGGCAAGCTGAAAGAAACAGTCTTTTTATGCGTATACAGAATATCAGCTGCCGCATCTCCAATGTGCCATTTATCCGTATCTGCCTGATAGGTATACCCTATGGCGTTGAGTGCCTCGCGGGACACTTCCTTTGCCTGCATAAAATCAGCAAACACAACCGGCACATGGGTGCCGCCGATATTCATAACGGGTTCGGTTAAACGACGTTTATATTCAAAAGGATTATACCACAATTTATCCTCCGGCAATATGGTATCATCCGCATCCGGGGCTGACTGATTGTATTTTTTCACCAGATCTTTACAAACCGGGATTTCAAACTCCGGATCTTCGGTGAGGCTTACCCGAATGGTATCGCCGATGCCGTCTTCCAGCAATGTTCCGATGCCAATCGCTGATTTAATCCTGCCATCTTCACCATCCCCGGCTTCTGTCACCCCCAGGTGAAGC
>DPFD01000084.1:9383-11803 GCA_003534175.1 Chitinophagaceae bacterium | reverse complement strand
GATGTAATTGGTACTACGGTATTTGACCAGCAGGCGGGCAGTTTTACCTTCAAGCGCGGACCGGTGTTCAGCAACATCATCCTGATTGACGAAATAAACCGTGCGCCGGCCAAAACACAGGCGGCGTTGTTTGAAGTGATGGAAGAAAGACAGGTAACGGTAGATGGCGTTACACACGCTATGGAATATCCGTTTGTGATTTTGGCTACCCAAAACCCGGTTGAGCAGGAAGGTACCTATCGTTTACCCGAAGCACAGCTCGACCGGTTCCTGTTTAAACTGGAAGTGCATTATCCTACACTGGAGGAAGAAGTACAGATTCTGAACGGACAAAACAACGCCAATCAGACAGATCTGCTAAGTCGTGTACAACCGGTATTAACTCCCGGCAAGCTGAGGCAGTTGCGCGACATCATAATGAATATAAACATTGAGCCTCGCATCGTACAGTACATTGCGCAGATTGTTCATGAAACCCGCGGACATGCATCGTTGTTCCTTGGAGCGTCTACCCGTGCATCGCTGGCCTTGCTGAAAGCCTCCAAGGCTACTGCCGCACTGAGAAACCGTGATTTTGTGATTCCGGAAGATGTGGTGCATGTAGCGGGGCCGGTATTGCGGCATCGCATCATACTCACTCCGGAAAAAGAAATGGAAGGCATCACTCCCGATGAACTGATCCAGTCTATCATTCAATCCATCGAAGTACCCCGATAATGCTACCCGAAAAAGATAAGAAAAGCTGGAGGTTTATCGCAGGAAAGCATTTGTATCCTGCCACCTTCGGATGTGTACTCCTGTATGTACTGGGTTTCTTCTTTTCACCTTTTTACACCATTGCTACCATTTGCCTGGCGGCGATTGTTACCCTGTCACTTACAGAGTACTTTATCCTTTTCCTGATGAGTAAGCCTCCGGTAGTAGTGCGCCATACACCGGAGAAACTGAGCAATGGCGATAAGAACCCCATCCTTTTACAATTGCGAAGCCGTATGCTATTTCGTGTACACGTTACCGTGTATGATGATCTGCCCGAAGTGTTTCAGGCCCGCGAATTCCATTTGAAAACCACATTGATTCCCGGTAAAACCAGGCAACTGACCTATTACCTTACTCCGCAGCAGCGTGGCAGTTACACATTCGGGAACATCCGTTTGTTTATATCCACGTCGCTGGGTTTCGTGCAGCGCTTTCATGTAATACCTCAGGCAACAGCCGTTCCGGTGTATCCATCCTTCCTGCACATGCGAAAATATCGCCTGATGGCGGATGGCCGCTTGCCCGAATCGGGCGGGCGCAGGATGCGGAAAATTGGCCATAGCATGGAGTTTGAACAAATCAAGGAATATGTGCGGGGAGATGATGTGCGTACCATCAACTGGAAAGCCACTGCGCGTAAAGGCAGCANNGCAGCTTAATGGTGAATCATTATGTGGATGAAAAGGCGCAGCAGGTATATTGTGTTATTGATAAGGGCAGGTTGATGAAGAGTCCTTTTAACGGACTCACCCTGTTGGATTACGCCATCAACAGTGCCCTGGTGATTGCAGATGTAAGTTTGAGAAAACAAGACAAGGCCGGACTGATTACTTTTGCCGATGAAGTAGACGGGATGTTGCTGGCCGACAGGCGACCGGTGCAAAGCGGCCGTATAATGGATATGCTGTATAAACTTGACACCACCTTCCCCGAAAGCAATTTTGAGCAGTTGTATATGCAGATAAGGGCCCGCATTCAGCAGCGAAGCTTCATCATTGTGTACACCAACTTTGAATCAATGTCGGGGTTGAAACGACAGTTAAAATCGCTGGTGTCCCTGGCCAAACACCATTTACTGCTGGTGGTTATCTTTGAGAACACAGAACTCGTTCAGTTATCCAAAACCAAAGCTGAAACAGTGGAGGATATCTACATTCGAACGATTTCGGAAAAATTCTCTTACGAAAAGAAAATGATTGTGAAAGAATTGAATTCGTATGGAATTCACACCCTGCTTACACAACCTGAGCAGGTGAGCATACAGATGCTGAACAAGTATCTGGAATTTAAAAACAGACACGCCGTATAAATATGCCGAAAGGGTCTTACTTTAAAAAACACATGGAAGCTACCGGTGGCACACCCAGGCCGCGAGAAGAGCGTGTACCCATGCCCGATCGTATAAAACAGGAATTCAATGAGGGCAAAACCATTTTACTGGATAAGCCACTGCACTGGACTTCTTTTGACGTGGTTCGAAAGGTTCGCGGTGCGCTGCAGATAAAAAAAGTAGGTCATGCCGGAACATTAGACCCGCTGGCAACCGGTTTACTGATCGTTTGTACCGGTAAACACACCAAACAAATAGCCTCCCTGATGGTGAAAGAAAAAACCTACACGGGTAGCATTACCCTGGGCGCGGTTACCCCCACCTACGATCT
>DPFD01000084.1:6995-9370 GCA_003534175.1 Chitinophagaceae bacterium | reverse complement strand
GGATATCAGTCATATTACCGAGCAGCAGATACTGGATACAGCAGCCTCGTTTTTAGGAGATCAATTACAGAAACCGCCGGTGTATTCTGCAATAAAGAAAGAAGGCACTGCTGCGTACACCCTGGCCAGGCGGGGAGAGGAGGTGGCATTAGAACCCAGGCCGATTCACATCCACGCTTTTCGTATCACCCGCATTGAATTACCGGTTATTGATTTTGAAATCACCTGTTCCACGGGAACGTATATACGAAGTATTGCCCATGATTTTGGTGAAAGGCTGCATTGTGGCGGATACCTCAGTGCACTTCGCCGTACCGCCGTGGGTGATTATCCAGTAACCCAAGCTACAGGAGTGGAGGAATTCATTCAACAGTTGCGCGAACGGGCAGTTCTTGAAATTAAAACGGATAACTGATACCGATGGTAAAGTTGAAGTTTTCGTAGCGCCATTTGCGGTTTTCTTCTTTCCCTCCAAAAAGTTTTGAAAACACATCATCGAAACCGATGTCGGGGATATTCCATCCGGCCCTGCGATGGCTTAATTCAGGCCGTTTGATGCGGAATCCCATATCGAAGCGGAGTACAAAGTAATTGAAATCGAGCCGGAAACCGGTTCCGGCAGATACGCCTAGTTCTTTGTACAGGTTTTTAAAACGGAACTGGGCTGAATCTACTCCGCCGGCAGGATTGGAATTGCGCAGGTTCCAGATGTTACCGGCATCCAGAAACAAGGCTCCGCGCAGTGTGAGTGAATTGGGAATAATGCGTGCAATGATATACCGGTATTCGAGATTGGCTTCCAGTTGCAGATCGGCAGTACGATCGTTAAAAATATTTTGTCCGAACGGCACCAGTTGCTGTGCTCCGCGACCAATGCCACGAATCGGCCATCCGCGCATGCTGTTGCTTCCTCCTCCAAAGTATTGTTTAAAGAAGGGCAGGGTGGTGTCTTTTCCGAAGGAAACACCCACTCCGGTGAATACACGTGCCACGAGGGCGGTATTCTCATAATTCACCGTGTACTTATATTCAAAATCTGTTTTAATATACCTCCGTTTGNNATAGGAATAGCTCCCCATGTTAACCCTGATTCTTCAATGTTGAGTCGTATAAACCGTTCCCTACTCACGGCCCGGGCACTTCGTTTATACTTATACGTATGAGATACTCCGGCTGACATACCGGCGATAAATGCAGTGTTGTATGAGTAGCGGAGGAAGGGAATAGAATCCAGGATTCTGGTGAAGCTATCCGTTTGATTAAAGAGATAATTAAACTCTATGTTGATCGGTTTGAACGTCCATCTTAAATTTCTTTTATCAATATATCCCCAGCCATAATTCAGGTTAAAGGTTTGTGTGTTGAAAAGATCGAGGCGATTGTTTAAGGCCGCATAGAAATTGATAAAAGTTTCAGATGCCTCAAAATATTTATTGTTGAGAGATTTGATAGGAGTGATCAACCTGGGTATGGATATGTTATTGGAGTAACTCAGTTCCTGTGAGTTCACCAGCCTGGCGTCTTTCTGGCGATTGTTGTTATTCAGTTCAATACCGGCCCTGAGGCGGTGGGTCATTTTTATGCCTTCTTTACGAATATTTCGGTTGGATAAGGAAAGGTTACCCGAAATACCAAACAGGTTACCGGCCAGTGCATTGTTCGTATTGCTGTTAGCCGAGTAGCTGGTTTCAATGGAAGCTTCAAACCCAAACTTTTTAGAAGCCATCAGTTCCACCACTACATCCAGTTTGTTGGATTCACCGGGCGTTTCAATCAGGCGGATATTGACGGTTTCCCAAACAGCAGCCTTACTGAAATTGGCAATGGTTCTGTAATAATCTATTTGGCGGTACACATTACCGGATTTCATTTGCAGGTTTCGCACCAGAAACGCCGGAGCAAAAAGATTCTGTCGATAGCGAATGATCACCCCCTGATGGATTTTCTCAAACATGGTGGGGTCGTCAAGCACATCACCAGGAATATAATCGGGCAGGATGGTAATTTTATTGATATAATATTTATCAATGCGTGTGGTGTCGTCGGGTTTATTGAGGATAAATGCGAGGCGGATTACGGGTGAGTCGCGCTGCGCTTCGGCCTGTGCCAACAATTCCAATTGTTCAAAAGAATCGTCGGTGATGGTGGTTAAGGCAGCAATGCTGGTATCGCCCAGCAACTTCAATTCAGCAGCGGTAATTTTATAATATCCGTTGTTTCTGAATGTATCTACCAGGCGGGCAATTTCAGTTTGTACACCCAGTTTGGAGATGGGCGTATTCTTCTTCAACAGGGTACGGTTCACATTTTTTTCCGCCAGCTGCTGAAGCTCGGGCACCTGCAAGCGGTAACGCAGTGTATCAATTCTGGTGGGA
>DPFD01000084.1:5984-6953 GCA_003534175.1 Chitinophagaceae bacterium | reverse complement strand
CATTGAACTTCACTTCCGCATTATAATAACCGAGGTGAAACATGGAAGCCTCCATATTTTGAGCGGATGTGGCTGCATACAATGCATTGTACACAGGAGGACGACGGATGGTATTGAAAATCAAAAAAGACTGCTTCTGCTTAACCTGCATGCTATCTTCCAGTTGATTCGTGAGCCGGCTGATTACATTCGATTTTTCCAATTTTGTAAAATCTCCTCCCTTAACTTCGATGATATTTTTCACCACATAAGGTTTCCCTTTCGGTGCCTTACGGATGATGGTACACGAAGCAAAAAAACTACTGAGGAGCAATAAAAAAAGGATGAACCGGGACAAACGCACTAAATAAATTTATACATTAAAAAGATACTGCATGCTTAGCAAATCTTCTGCCAAATATATCCAAAGTTTACAGCACAAAAAATTCAGGGATGAATATGGGGTGTTTGTGGCTGAGGGAGATAAACTGGTATTGGAAATGATTCAGTCTGCCCAATTTGAACCGGTGAGCCTCTATGTTGTGGAAGGCTGGCAAACAGAACACGCGGCATCATTAAAATCTGTAGAACATCTTATTCATACCATACCACAGGAAACCCTGGAGCGTATCTCCGGCATGCCATCTCCCAATAAAGTATTGGGTGTGTTCCGTCAGAAAGTATGGGAACTTCCCACCCGATTCGAGGGTGTTACGCTGATGCTTGATGACCTGCGTGATCCGGGAAACCTGGGAACGATCATTCGTACGGCCGACTGGTTTGGTGTGCAGCACATCTTCTGTTCTGAACAAACGGTGGAGGTGTATAATCCCAAAGTGGTACAGAGCACCATGGGCAGCATCAACCGGGTACAAATCCATTATACCTCACTGGAACAAATGGTAAGCATGCATTCAGCCATTCCCGTGTACGCTGCGTTGCTGGAAGGTGAATCCGTTAAAAATATTCAACCCCAAAAGCCCTGTTTCC
>DPFD01000084.1:0-5940 GCA_003534175.1 Chitinophagaceae bacterium | reverse complement strand
GGGGGCAGGACGGGCAGAGTCGCTGAATGCGGCCATTGCCACTTCCATCCTGTTGTACCATTTCACTACCTGAACTGAATGGCTTTAACCACATTGATTTTGCGAACGAGCCAGGTTGGAATAATCAGGGTGAGCATACAAATAAACAAGGTACCTGCAGCCACAGCCAGTATCTGCCACCATTTAATCAGCACTTCGGCTTTATCTACAAAATAAGCTTCTTCATTCAGCCGGATAAAACCGGTAGCCTGCTGCAGCCAGCAAACGCCCAAACCCAGCACGGTGCCTATCACCACACCGGTGAGCGCAATCCAGAAGGTATTGTATAAAAACACCCTTTGTATGGTTTGATCCTTGCTGCCCAATGCCTTCAGCACACCAATCATACGGGTTCGGTCGAGCACCAGGATAATCAGGCAGGTGATCAAATTCACGGCTGCCACCACCAGCATAATCACCAGTAAAATATTTTTGAGCTGTCCCTGTAAATTCAGCCAGTCGAATATGGTAGGATAAATTTCATGAATGCTTTTGCTGTACCAGGTTTGAGGCAAATCATTATAGATGCGCTGTGTGATGGGTTCTGTTTGTTTATAATCTTTTATAAATATTTCATATCCGCCAATTTCATCTTCACCCCAGTTGTTCAGTCGGCGGATGAGGTTGATATCGCATAAGGCAAAGTTTTTATCATACTCCTCAATACCTGTTTTAAATATACCCGAAATCACCAGTCGCCGGGCGGTACGGCTTCCATCGGGCCTGAAAAAAAACACCAGCATGCTGTCGTTCACCTGTACGTTCAAACGGTTAGCCGTATACGCACTAATCACCATCTGCTGACTGTAACCTTTTTGCCGAAAAGAGAAAAAATTCCCCTGTTGTAAAAAGCCATGGTATCGTGCTTGATTATACCCGCTGTCGAGCCCCTTGAGCAATACACTTTCAATGCCGGTTTCGAATTTTAAGATGGCAGATTTGGTGGCATAGCGATCTACTGAAATGGCTTCAGGCACACGGTTCAGGTATGTCTCCACACCGGCATCTCTTACAATGGGATATTCTTCTGCAATGCTGGAGCGGTCGTCTACATCCTGTAATACGCGGATGTGTCCCCAAAAGCTAAACACTTTTTCGCTGATTACCTGTTGAAATCCGTTTACAAAACTCAACGCCACAATCATCACGGCCACACTCAGTGCCGTGGCACCCGTAGCCAGTTTAATGATGAAGCCGGAGAAAGCGTGCTTTTTAACAAAGGCTAAGCGTTTGGAAATGAACCAGGCAACGTTCAAAGTAATATTTTTGGTAACTTTCAAAAATAATCAAAACCAATGAAATGAGGATTTTCACGTGGATGGCGGCTTTGTTGATTTCAGTGAATGTGCAGGCACAGTTAACCGATTCGGTGTATTTATCCAATATTCATTCCGTCAGATTCCATGTACAGCATAATCAGCAGAGTTTGCCGATGTACCGGTTAAACACTTCCGACAAACTGTTTTTGGGGTTTGATGATATGGATGCCAACATCAAAAGTTATTACTACACATTTGTTTTATGTGATTACAACTGGAGGCCGGTAAACCTCAATCCGTTTGATTATATCAAAGGCTTTACTCAAAACCGTATTTCTAATTATCGTTATTCTTCGATTGCGCTTACCCGTTATACACACTATCATGCGCTTTTACCTGATCAGAATGCTATGCCCACGCTGTCTGGGAATTATATTGTGAAGGTGTATCTCGACAGTGACACCTCCAAACTGGCGTTCACCCGGCGATTACTGGTGGTTGACCAGAAGGCCACCGTAACCGGAGAAATTGTGCAACCGTTTACACCCAATCAGTTCAATACTCATCAGAAGCTGCGTTTTTCAGCACTCATCAAAGGAGTGAATTCATTCAGTGCGGCACAACAGGTGAAGGTGGTGATATTACAGAATAACCGGTGGGACAATGCTATGCGTGATATTCCGCCCACCTTTGTTCGCGGGAATACCCTGGAGTATAATTCAGAGAATATTGGCATTTTCCCGGCAGGCAAGGAGTTCCGGTGGCTGGATTTAAGAAGTTTGCGGCTTCAGAGCGATCGTATCGATTCCGGCGCGTATCATCGAAACAGTACAGAGTTATTCATGAAAACCGATGTAGACCGTTCAGCTCAGCGCTATGTGTATTTTGCCGACATCAACGGCAGTTACTGGATTACTACGTATGAAAGCATCAATCCTTTCTGGCAGGGCGATTATGCTACCGTGCATTTTTCACTCGCCGGGCCCGGAGGTAAACCGTTTGAAGGGAAGGATGTATTCCTGGCGGGGCAGTTCACCGATTATCAGATGAGTGAACGTTGGAAGATGAAGTACAATGATACCACCGGATTGTATGAAAATAAAACCTTCTTAAAACAGGGGTATTACAATTACCTGTACATCACCCGGGATAAAGAAACCGGTGCAACCAACACACTCGAAGGGAATTATTTTGAAACAGAGAATTCATACACCATTCTGGTATATTACCGTGGATTTACCGACCGCCACGATTTACTAATCGGGATGGGTATGATTAACTCCCGCAACGACCGGCCGGGGTTCAGCTTCTGACCAATTTCATTTTGTTCATGGAAATTAAACGGAAACCTGTACCTTTGCAGCCGGCAAGTCTTATACGACCAGCTCCTGCTGAACTCCCCCAGGACCGGAAGGTAGCAAGGGTAGTTGGTTGAGCGGTGCGATGTAAGTAGCTTACCCATTTTTTATTTCATTTAGTTTGGTGTTCTGATTTCCGTTTCAAATGAACTTGTCTTGCGCAATGGAATTAATCATACGGATTGTACTGATTAGAGGTTGCTGATGCATGATTTTTGCTACCTCTCCGTTACCTCTCCATTACCTCTCCGTGGGTTCTCCATTCAAATGGATATTTTTACTGGATAAAAAGGAAGAGATAAGGGAGTGATTTTGATGGAGAACTGAACAGCCCATTAATTATCTGTATCCTGTGTACAATGAAAGAAGGGTTGAGCTCATTTTAAGGTCAGCTCCCTTCTTTAATACGAGAAGTTACATCTTCCTTATTTGAAGTCATGTTATATGGAGAAAGAGCGAAGAGCAAACGAAGGGGAAGCGAACAGATGGCTCAGTTTTTAAAAGTGTTTATTCTTCTAAAACCTGTTTTAGTCTCTGGTAACCCGATTTACTCACAGGTAGTCTTTTGCTGTCTTTTAAAATGGCAATCCAACTGTCTTTGGTATAGGGTTCAATTCGTGCCAAACAGCTAAGGTTAAGAATTATTGTTCTATGTATTCTAATGAATTGTTTCTTTGGAAGTGCATTTTCGAGCCATTGCAGGGACCGGTTTTTAAGATACTTCTTCCCTTTATGGTGTATCATAACATAGTCGTCGGCGCTTTCAATAAAGTCTATTTCGGTAGAGGGGATGACTTGAATTCCTTCTTGGTG
This sequence comes from Chitinophagaceae bacterium, assembly GCA_003534175.1. Taxonomy (GTDB): domain Bacteria; phylum Bacteroidota; class Bacteroidia; order Chitinophagales; family Chitinophagaceae; genus Ferruginibacter. The sequence continues at coordinate 2,471 of DPFD01000084.1, read as the reverse complement.
TTTGACTACGATTCGGTTAAGTGATTCGGGTTGATAGAGTGTTTCGTCTTTTTCTGAAGGATGGGGATCTCTTGAGCCGTTAAGTGTTGTCATTGCTTTGTGGAGGGCCATTGCGAAACGATCTTTGCTAAAGGGCTTGAGAAGGTAGTCTGTTGCGCTCGATTCAAATGCTTTTAGTGCATATTGGTCGTATGCGGTCGAGAAGATTATTACGGGTTTTATGTCAAGAAGCTCGAGCATCTCAAAACCGTTTAATTTTGGCATTTGAATATCAAGAAAGATTAAGTCAGGCTTAATATCCTGGATCTGTTTTAGTGCTTCAAAACCATTAGAGCATTGACCAATAATCTCGATCTCATTGTACTCTTTCAAATACGCAACAATCATTTCTCTTGCAAGACTTTCATCGTCGATGATAAGCGTTTTGTACTTCATTGTTACTGTTGTTGAGGTATGGTAAGAATAAGAGTAAATAAGTTTCCAATCTTGTAATGCGATAGCAGATCTGTTCTGCCATATTGGAGAGACAACCGTTTTTTGAGACTCTCTAAGCCNNCATCATAGTTGATTTCGTCGGTATCAAAGTTGTTCATTATTACTAGGGTAAGCTCATTATTAGCTAGAGTACCCCTGGTAAAAATTCTAACAACATCCCCCGATTGGCACACTCCATGTTTAATTGCATTTTCATAGATAGGCTGTAACATCATATTGGGGAGTTTGGCTTCTAGGCAGTCTTGGTTTAGGTTTGTATATACCTCTAGTCGTTCTCCAAATCGGGTCTTTTCAATATTTAGGTAACTTTCTATGTTTTTTATTTCCTGGTTTAGTGTCATCATCTCATTAGGGTTTAATCGGATGGAATATCTCATGAATTCGCTTAATCTAATAACCATGTCATGAGCTTTTTCTGGGGATATTTTTGTTAGTGCGGCTATAGAATTCAGGCTGTTAAAAAGAAAATGGGGATTGATTTGAGCTCTAAGATTGTTGACTTCCGCTTGACGGATAAGATTTTGTCTTTCTTCTGAACGTTGTTGGTGCACTAGCATTAATTGTTTAATGTTAGAGAGTAGGAAGAGGGTGTTAATGGAGAAGAAGGTAGCAATGGTTTGTATGCTTCGCGCTGTTATGGCAAGTGGTATCAAGAGTCTGGATCCGACCATCTCATTTTGATTCTGATGAAAAAGATTATCGGTTAGGAACTCTTCCGATCCATATAAGATGAGGGGATAGATTGAGATTAGAAGGAGCGAAGGGATAATAATCACGAGGCCTCCACGAAGCACATTGCTATTACCGGGTATGGTCTTAATAATATACCATACAGGAAAAGTTAAGAGCGTTAATGAGGTATTTCTTATCAAAGCCAGGAAAAGATCGTTGGATAGCCCATGAATCGAGTCGGTTGAGTATCTTAAAATTGCAAACTCTGCTAGAAGATTTAAGAGAGTGATTACAATTATTAACGATCTAATTGGCTTCTGAGTTATAATTGGATGAAGCATGATTAATAGCTCTTGATCTCAATGCCTCCTATAATTGCAGTTCCTTCTAAATAAAGGGTTTTTTCTGGAAGATTGCTGGGAACGATTCCAAGTCGGGTTCTTTTATCGCCAATTCCTCCAAGAATAGCATTAACATTACTAACCACCGTCCAATCGCTTGGGATGATCAAAGTAGCACCTCCCATGATGGCTTCAATGGTAATGATATTCTTCCCTGTTGAGAGCGTACAGTTAATTAGGCTTATTTCAGCACCTCCCATAATACAGGTAATGGCACCACCTTTTAACTGTTGTGTAGTAACAATTCTTTCTCCTCCACCCAGAATGGCATTGATTTCAAAGGTATCATCATCGTTGGTTTTGACATAGTCTTTAGTGAAGGGTAATTTATGCTTTCTCTTTTTGTTTTGGCTGAATATTAGAATAATACCAATTGATATTAGTAACAAGGGCCAGAACATCTTGTCAAATTCCAGTGAAAGATTAAAGATCCTTGGGATAAGGAAAAAGCCCCCAATGGTGACTAATAGTAAACCAGTACGGCTAATTCCTTTTCCGGAGAAAGAAAGGAGTCCGATTACAACGAGAAGCATTGGCCAAGAGAAGACGATATAACTGATATCGACAGAAAAGAGATTGTATTTGTCTGCAAACAGGAATACTCCAGCAAGAATAAGGAGGATACCTGGTAGAAAGGATCTTTTAAGACGGTTGTGTTCTCTTTTTTTTCCTTCGTCGATGTTGTTCATATATTCGTTCATGTTATTGTAGTTTTTTGTTTTAGCAAAGGTAAATAGCAGGGTCACTTTAGGAAAGGGAAAAGAGGTCACTAGCTCGATTTTGTCGGTGAATGGCGAAAAAGGGAAGATGAATGGAAAAAAAAGAGGATGTCTGTTTCCAGACATCCTCAAAAAGTACATGAAGCGTTTAAAAGATGATTACCGTTTAGTTGAAGATATAACG
>DPFD01000209.1:931-4150 GCA_003534175.1 Chitinophagaceae bacterium | reverse complement strand
GCCTGATTACCGGCAGGCCATTGCCGATAGCTGGCCACAAAGCATAGATGATTCAGTAGCCCGGAAAGACTGGGGCTGGAAGGAGGAGTTCACACTGGAAAGTATGACAGCCGACATGCTAAAAAACATTTAGGAACAATTTTTGAGGATGATTTTTATCGTTTTTTACACCTATTTAACACGTTGAAAATGAATTGTTAATGTTGGGTTTGTAGTTGATATACTACATAAATCATTTGGAAGTTTCACTTTTCCGATTAATTTTGCGCTGAATTTTACTAACCAAAAAACTAAACACAGTAAAAAAATGAAAAAGTTATTCATGATTGCAGCTTTCACTGCTGCTTCTTTCGCTACTTTCGCTCAGGAAGGTGGTAGCACAACCAAAGGTTTCAAATTTAGCGTAGGTGTTAATGCCGCTTTGCCAATTGGCGACCTGGCTGATATCTCTACTTTTGGTGCAGGTATTGATGTTCAGGGACAATACTGGTTCTCTGACAAAGTAGCTGCTACTTTGGATGCAGGTTTCACCTCTCTGTTTGGAAAAGATGATTTCGAAAGCACCAGCCTGATTCCGGTACGTGCGGGTGTTCGTTACATGGCAACTCCTCAAATTTACCTGACTGGTAAAGTAGGTATGGGTAACCTGAAGTACAATGCTGACGGTGCTGAAGGAGTTACAGCTTTCGGTTATGCAGTAGGTGCCGGTTATAAAATCAACGAGAAGTTTGACTTAGGTCTTACTTATGATGGTTATTCAAAAAATAGCCAAACCAACAGCATGATCAACCTGCGTGTTGGTTACACTTTCTAATTTCCACCTGGATTAATTCAGAAATTATAGGGGCCTCCTGCCATTGCAGGGGGCCTTCTTGTATATATATGGTTATATAAAAAAGTGGCTGAAATGCTTTGACTTAACAATTTTTCAACATATTTTGTCGGCATCTTACACATTAAAATCTAAAACGATGAAAAAAACAATCATCTTAATGGCACTGGTAATGATTACCGGCGCATCATTTGCTCAGACTGCGAAGAGCACCTGGTTACTCGGTGGTTCTGCCGGTTTCAATTCATCTAAGCAAGGCGATTTTAAATGGACACAATTCAATTTGAGTCCGAATGCCGGTTACTTTTTCATGAACAACCTGGCAGCAGGTTTAAGTCTCGATTTCAGTTCTTACAAAGAAGAGAATACGGATGCTCAAACCATGTTCTCTGTTGGGCCATTCATCCGTTATTATTTTGTAGATCTGGGTCCAAAAGCCAAATTGTTCGGTCATGGTAACATTGGATTCGGCAGCGCCAAGTTTGGTGGAAATTCTGAAGGTTTCATGAACTGGGGCATCAAGGCCGGTCCTGCATTCTTCCTCAATCCAAGCATTGCGCTGGAAGCAACCGTGGGATATGGATCTTTCAAGTATAGTGATGCTGATGATGCAACCAATACGTTTGGTGTAAACGTAGGTTTCCAGATTCACTTAGGAAAGTAGTTTAAACAATTACGAAAAATATCAGGCCCTTTGCACCAGCACGGGGCCTTTTTATGAGTATCATACATTGTTTTTGTCATTTCATTTATTTATTCAATTAAATAACAGACCATGAAAAAATCAATCTTTTTAATCGCACTGGTTATGTTTGCCGGTGTTTCGTTTGCACAAACCGGAGGGTTTTCCAAAGGAAGTATTTTCGCTACGGGTAGTATAGGAGTTGCTACCGAAAAGTATGAGGATGAAAAGACTACTGCCTTTTCATTCAATCCCAGGGTGGGCTACTTTGTATCGCCTAAGATAGCAGTGGGTTTAAACTTTGGACTTACTTTAGCCAGGTATGATGACGGTTTCGACGAAACCAAAATGAACACCCTCAATCTGGGTGCGTTCGGTCGTTATTACTTCACTCCGACTAAACAGTTTTCAATGTTTTTAAACCTTGGGGTGGATTATCTGAACTATAAGGAGGAAGAAACCGGTTTTGAAGATTACATTGAGAACGGTTTTAGCATTACGTTTTCTCCCGGCTTTAATTATTTCCTCACCAAAAGGCTGGCCCTGGAAACGTCGATAGGCTTGCTGGGATTCAGCTCTATGAAACCCGATTTCGACGGGGCGGAAGCTACTACCAACTTCGCATTTGTTGCGGGTATCAGCAACATCAACTTTGGAATGGTGTACAAATTCAAATAAAAAAAGCTAATCCAACTGATTCAATGACCGTTATTACGGTCATTTTTTATTTTACAACCCCAACACATCCTTCATCGTGTACACGCCTTTTTTGCCGTACAGAAATTCTGCAGCAATCACGGCACCGGCTGCAAATCCTTCCCGGTTGTGTGCGGTATGAATGATTTCAATATCATCAATAGCGGATTTCCATTGCACGTGGTGGGTGCCGGGAGCGGGGTCAATGCGCTTTGATTCAATGAGAATGCTGTCGTTGGTGGAGGGAGCGTTGCTGGTCCACGAACGGTAACGCGCACACGATTGTATAATCTGATCGGCTAATGATATGGCAGTGCCGCTGGGTGAATCTTTTTTTGCCGTGTGGTGAATTTCTTCGAGGCTCACGGTATAGGCCGTGTTGTCTTGCATCAGCTCTGCTAACCTGCGGTTGATTNNCTACACTGAAATTACTGGCATGCAATAGCGCGCCTTGCCGGTCGTTAAACATTTGCTCTATTTCCGGTAACGCCTTATACCATCCGGTACTGCCACACACTACCGGAATGCCGGCGGTAGCACAAAGCCTGAGGTTTTGTATCACGGTATCGGGCCCGGTGAACTCTATGGCAACGTCTGCCTGTTTCAAATTTAAAGGGGTGCATTCATGCGTGTTGGCGGAGGTGATTTTCAACACAATGTTATGCCCTTTCCTGAGCGCTATCTGTTCAATAGCCTTGCCCATTTTTCCGTAACCAATTATAGCGATTTTCATGAAAGCGTTTGAAATTGCTGATATAAACCCCTTCGTGTGTTAAGATTGATCTTACAAAAATTATTTTCTGCATGAACACCTGTTTTCACTAATGAAGAAGAGATGAACAATGAACAGCCAAGTTAATGAATTTTTAGATGTGGATTGAGCTTTCTGATTGCAGCCTGGTGTCGTTTAGTATGAATGCAAAGACATCTCCTGTATTCATTGTTAAAAGATCAATCTAAAAGGCATCAGTAGGCAGCAGTCATTTTACAATTGTCTTGTTTAGGTTTG
>DPFD01000209.1:413-888 GCA_003534175.1 Chitinophagaceae bacterium | reverse complement strand
AGTTAGAATGATTGCAAAGCGATAATCTGCTCATTCATTCAACCGATTTTTTTTCTTTTAATTTACCAATCATCTGCCCAATACCAATCCCGTAGTAAGTCCTGTTCTTGCTGATTTGTACCATCGGGGAGATGCTTAATCCATATATTCTGGTGAACGGAAATTCAATTCGAGGATTAATTACAAAGCTGAATGAACGGTATTTATTGTAATCCCATGTATAGTTCCCGGAGCCCCATCCGCCACCATCGCGTTGCCAGTTGTGTGGTTCTTTGGTGATTGTGTAACCTATTCCAACTGAAAGATGAGCCCTTATGTTTTTCTGATGGTTGAAAGGGAGTATTTTTCCGAATCCCAATTGATAGGTTTCCATTTGGTCGAAAGGTCTTGATAATCCCAGTAAAAACACATCTATCAATCCAGATTGATAATCATCCGGCTGAGAAAGCGGTTTTCGCAAGTTGCCAGTGTATCC
>DPFD01000209.1:0-390 GCA_003534175.1 Chitinophagaceae bacterium | reverse complement strand
CAAATCCTTTGTAATTTCCAATGTTAAAGTCAGTGCCCAAATACAACTGTTTGTTTTTAATTACTTGTCCGGAGGCGTTTTGCATGCAGATTGTAATCAGTATAAGTATAATTGCATTTTTCATGTACGATGTATGTTTTCGTGGTAGGATGGCTCAGGCTAAAAATATATCCTTTAACCGGAAGCGATATATCTCTTTCAATGAAGCTATTACATTCATTGTTTAAAGTAACATCTGAATAGTGGCTTACTAATCCATATTTTCCGGCGGACCAGCAATGCGTTCAAACGTCATAATCGCTGATGAGCCTTTCACCTGAGGAGAGGAAGCAGAGGGTTCGAAACGTACCTTCAGCGTGTCTTTCGTAAGTTGATGAATAGTGAAAGTGG
>DPFD01000276.1:198-7380 GCA_003534175.1 Chitinophagaceae bacterium | reverse complement strand
TATCAAACATCAATAAACAGCAGCGTACGCTGCGGATGAAATCTCAGCCGGATATGGCCGGAATGGCTTTTGGAAAAGTGCCTCCGAGGCTAAAGATCTGGAAGAAGCGGTGCTGGGAGCCATCATGCTGGAGAAAAGCGCCTTCGACACCGTTTCTGAAATTCTGAAACCGGAATGTTTTTATGTGGAGGCCCATCAGCGGGTGTTTCGTGCCATGCAAAGCCTTGCGCTGAAAAGCTTACCGATTGATTTGCTCACGGTAGTAGAAGAACTGAAATTTAACGGAGACCTGGATATGGTGGGCGGAGCGTATTACCTCACCAAACTGACCAATACGGTGGTTTCATCGGCCAACATTGAAACTCACAGCCGCATCGTTTTACAAAAATTCATTCAGCGTGAACTCATCCGGGTGAGCAGTGAAACCATCCGCGATGCGTTTGAAGACACCATTGATGTGTTTACCATGCTGGATGACGCGGAATCCCGTTTGTTTGATATCACCAACAACCACCTGAAGAAAAATTTCGACAGCCTGAACAATGTGCTGGTAAAAACCATCGAGCGCATTGAGGATATGCGTAACCGTGAGGAAGATATCACCGGCGTGTACACCGGCTTCCCCACACTTGATCATGTTACCTACGGATGGCAGCCAACCGATCTGATTATTCTTGCCGCCAGGCCGTCGGTAGGTAAAACAGCCTTTGCGCTGAACCTGGCCAGAAGTGCGGCTATGCACCCTGTGCGTAAAACCGCGGTGGGTTTCTTTAGTCTGGAAATGAGCAGCTCGCAGCTCGTACAGCGTATTTTAAGTGCGGAGAGCGACATTCAACTGGAAAAGATCACACGTGGTAAGCTGGAGGAATATGAAATGAAACAACTGATGACGCGCGGGGTAAACAGGCTCAACAATGCGCCCATCTTCATTGATGATACCGCGGCTCTTAACATTTTTGAATTGCGCTCCAAAGCCCGGAGGCTGAAATATAAACACAATGTAGGACTGATCATTATCGACTATCTGCAGCTGATGAGCGGAGCAGGTGATAACCGCAATGCCAACCGTGAACAGGAGATCAGCCGTATCTCGCGCGACCTGAAAGGATTGGCCAAGGAACTGCAGATACCGGTCATCGCTCTTTCACAGCTGAGTCGTGAGGTTGAAAAAAGAAAAGAAGGTTCTAAAATTCCGCAACTGAGTGATTTGCGCGAATCCGGTGCTATTGAACAGGATGCGGACATGGTTATGTTCCTGTACCGTCCGGAATACCATGATATCAACCAGAATGAACACGGTGAAAGTCAGAAAGGGCTCACCCAGATACGCATTGCCAAACACAGGAATGGTTCGCTTGAAAACATCAACCTGAAAGCCATGCTGGAGTATCAGAAATTTGTGGAGATGGAACCCAGTGACATGCCCATGAAAGCAGAAATTGGCAGCCCCGGGGGTAATTTCAAACCCATATTCAAGGAAGATACTTTCATCCGAAAAGGCAGCCGCATGAATGATGGTGATTTTGAACACGATGATTCCGATCCGGCTTTTTGATGATTGAACCCTCAACCTCTCACGCGCATGGAACTTCCTTTTTTTTATGCTCCTGCACTGGGCTCAGCGCCCACCCTTACACTGGATGAAGATACAGCGAGGCATATCACCCAGGTATTGCGGATGCAGGCTGGTGAGCGTGTAGGCGTTACCGATGGTAAGGGAGCGTTTTCTGAATGTACCATTGCCACAGCCTCTAAAAAAACCTGTATACTCATTCCTGAAACCATACGTCATCAGCCGCCGCCCCGGAAACAGATTACGCTGGCTATCGCCTTGCTGAAAAATAAATCGAGGATGGAGTGGTTTTTTGAGAAAGCTACAGAACTGGGTGTTCAGCGTTTTGTACCCCTAATTACACAACGAACAGAAAGGCAGGTTTTTCGTACCGACAGAATGCAGGGTATCCTGATCAGTGCCATGTTGCAGAGCCAACAGTACCGGCTACCCGAAATGTGTGAACCGGTGCCATTTTCAACATTTATGCAGGAGCCTGTGGAGGGTTGCAGACTGATAGCGCATTGCAATACCGATGATACAAAAGTATCCATCACCCGGTATCAGCAGGAAGCACGTGTAACCATGCTGATAGGTCCTGAAGGAGATTTTACGCCTGCCGAAATTGAACAAGCACTGGCGGCAGGGTATCAGCCGGTATCACTGGGGTCTACCCGGTTGCGTACGGAAACAGCCGGTGTGGCTGCCGCCGCATGGCTTTGCATTTAATGCGCCATATCGCTATAGCCATCTTTGGGGCGATTGCCTGATTGTTCCTCCGGCATTTGAGGAATGTTCAATTTAACCACATGTTTTCTCTGGCTCTTCCGCTTCATCACCATATTCAGCATTTCCACCACAAAGGAGAAGGCCATACCGAAATAAATATAGTTTTTCAGTTTGAGTTCATGAGCAGCTTCCGCATTCCATCCTTCCATAATCAGGCTCAACCCGATCATCACCAGAAAACTCAGTGCCAGCATTTTTAACGTTGGATGCTTCTGTATGAAGTTGGCAATTTTTCCGCTGAACGTAAACATCACAATCATAGCTATCACTACCGCGGCAATCATAATTTCCACGTGCTTGGCGGTACCGCCCGCGGTGAGTATACTGTCAAATGAAAACACCGCATCAATAATCATGATTTCCATAATGGCCTTACCGAAGGATAGTCCGCCCCCTTTTTTTGAAAGCTCTGAAGGATCTTCCCCTTCCAGTTTAGCATGGATTTCCTTCACCGATTTATAAATGAGGAACAGTCCGCCCAGCAACATCACCACGCTGGCCAGGTCNNCCGTGAGTACCGTTTTTCCTTTTTGCTGTAGCAGCCATCCCAATGCCAGCAACAGCAGACTGCGTGTTAAGATGCCCATCACCATCCACATCCTGCGAGCTTTTTTTACCTGCGACTGATCTTTCATCCGCCCCATGATAATCGATACGAAGATTACATTATCAATACCCAGCACTACTTCCAGCACCACCAGGATTAAAAAGCTGATCAGAGCTTCTGAGGTTAAAAGATGTTCCATGAATTATTTGCTTAAAATATTTTTTATAACTGACGGCCCTGCATACACGAAGCTGGTCCATACCTGAATCAAACTGGCTCCTGCCTGCATTCTTTCACGGGCGTCTGAGGCCGTAAATATACCACCGCTTCCTACCAAAACCAACTGATGGCCATAGTCGGCAGCAATGCGATGCAGTAATTGCTGTGCCCGGTTTTTCAGGGGCATACCGCTGAGTCCGCCGGGGCCTATTCGTTCCAGTTCCTGCTCCGGGGTGCGTAAGTTTTTTCTATCGATGGTAGTATTGGAGATAATCAATCCGGTTAAATTCAATCGTGCCACCAGGGCAGCAACAGCCAGCGCATCGGCATCGTTCATATCCGGTGCAATTTTCAGGAAAACAGGTTTAATCACGGTTTCTGCGCGCCGGGCATCGGCCAATGCCTGTAAAATTACTTCGAGGGCTTCCACCTCCTGCAACGCACGCAGGCCGGGCGTGTTCGGACTGCTCACATTCACCGTGAAATAATCCACCACATCATACAAGGCTTCAAAACACAGTAGGTAATCATTCCACGCATCTTCGTTGGAGGTGATTTTGTTCTTTCCAATATTTCCACCCACCATCAGGGTTGATTGAGGATGATCCCTGCGCCATTGCAATACATGTTGCTTCACTAAATCAACCCCTTGGTTATTGAACCCCATTCGGTTAATCAGCGCATAATCTTTTTTCAATCGGAACAACCGGGGCTTTTCGTTCCCTTCCTGAGCACGTGGAGTTACCGTTCCTATCTCCACATGGCTGAACCCCAGGGAGTCCAGCGCCAGCAGGTAGGATGCATTTTTATCGAACCCGGCGGCCAATCCTACCGGATTCCGAAAAGTCAATCCACCCACCTCTACGGGCTGATCAGCAGGTTTGAACAGCTTCTGAACGAACCAACGGCCAGGCTTGGTTTTACAAACCGACTGCAACAGATTCATGGAGAAATAGTGCACCTGCTCAGGATCGAAGCAGAATAAAATGGAGCGGAGCAGATTGTACATGCAACGCGAAATTAAGATGATTTTGTTTTTTTGTTTAGTGTTGAAATAATAACTTTGATAAATAAGTTGCATAAACAACTTTTTAAATTCAACCAATATGCAGGAAGCCTATATAGTAGCAGGATACAGAACAGCCATCGGCAAAAGTAAAAAGGGTGGATTTCGGTTTACCCGTCCGGACGATTTAGCCATCACCGTGATACAGGGATTACTGGCATCGGTTCCGCAACTGGATCCGAAGCAGGTGGATGATGTTATTGTGGGCAATGCTGTGCCGGAAGCTGAGCAGGGGTTGCAGGTGGGCAGGATTATTGCTGCGCGGGCCGTAGGGATACATGCGCCGGGTATTACCATTAACCGGTATTGTGCGAGCGGATTGGAAAGTATTGCTATGGCTACCGCTAAAATTCGCACCGGAATGGCGGAGTGTATTATTGCCGGAGGTGTTGAAAGCATGAGTTTGGTTCCCACTGCCGGATGGAAAACATCACCCTCTTACAACATAGCTGCTGATGAACCCGATTATTATCTGAATATGGGATTAACCGCAGAAGCTGTGGCGAATGAATATAATGTGAGCCGTGCAGATCAGGATGAGTTTAGCTATCACAGCCACCGCAAGGCCTCTCATGCTATTCAATCCGGATTTTTCAGGGATGGAATTTTGCCGGTTACCGTGGAGGAAGTGTATTTAGATGACCGTGGCAAGAAACAAAAAAGAAATTTTGTAGTGGATACGGATGAAGGGGTTCGGGCAGATACTACGGTAGAGGTACTCTCCAAATTAAAGCCGGTATTTGCGCAGGGTGGTACAGTTACGGCCGGGAATTCTTCTCAAACATCAGACGGTGCCGCTTTTGTAATTGTGATGAGTGAGCGCATGATCAATACCCTGGGATTAAAACCCATCGCCCGGTTGGTGAGTGCTGCCAGTGCGGGTGTGCATCCGCGCATCATGGGCATTGGTCCGGTAGAAGCAGTTCCCAAAGTGCTGAAGCAGGCAGGCATGCAGCTATCGGATATCGATTTAATTGAACTGAATGAAGCTTTCGCGTCTCAATCGCTGGCGGTGATTCGCGAGTTGAACCTGAACCCTGATATTGTAAACATCAATGGAGGAGCCATTGCACTCGGCCACCCGTTGGGATGCACCGGCTGTAAATTAACCATCCAGATTACCCACGATATGAAGCGGTTGAAAAAGAAATATGGCATCGTTACCGCCTGTGTGGGTGGCGGACAAGGCATTGCGGGTATCATTGAGAACATAGATTAATCCATGGAGTACCGTTCCCTCCGGTAAGGAAATACTTACCGGTTATACCAGGGGACATTCTATAACAGGAAACGAATGACACAATACGTTTCGGTTAGTCATTCCACCTGATTACTAACAATAAAGCGTACACGCAAATTGGAATTGCCTGTTTATGACTGAATGCAAACAATGTTTTGGGTAGATGTGTCACTCCCTTTCATTCAACATTGATCAGGCTTGTTTTTTCCTTTCCCCGATTTGTTGTCTCCACATGGCATAATACAATCCTTTTAATTCGAGCAATTGCAGGTGCGATCCGGTTTCTACAATTTCACCGCGTTCGAGTACATAAATCGTATCGGCATGCATGATGGTGCTGAGCCGATGTGCAATCAGGATTGTAATTTGTGTTTTAGCGGCTGAAATATCGCGGATGGTATTGGTGATATCTTCTTCGGTAATGGAATCCAGCGCAGAGGTAGCTTCATCAAATATCAGCAACTGGGGTTTACGCAGCAGGGCGCGGGCAATAGACAGGCGCTGTTTCTCTCCGCCGGATAATTTTAGTCCACCTTCTCCAATCATGGTGTCCAGTCCTTTTTCAGCACGCGAAAGCATGGGCAGGCAGGAGGCTTTGGAAAGGGCATCCATCAGGTCGTTTTCCTGTGCTTCAGGATTTACAAACAGAAGGTTTTCCCGTATGGTTCCGCTGAAGAGGTTGGTGTCTTGTGTAACAAATCCGATTTGTTTGCGCAGGTCGTTGAAGTGAATGGCGTTTTCATCTAAACCGTTGTACAGAATGCTTCCTTCCTGCGGGCGGTACAACCCTACCAGCAATTTCATTAAAGTTGATTTTCCGCTGCCACTTGGTCCTACAAATGCAATGGTTTCTCCACGGTTAACCTTAAACGAAATATTTTCAATAGCCCGGTGTGAAGCTGCTTTGTGTTTGAACCCCACGTGTTGAAAAGCGAGGTTTTCAATGCTGCCGAGGTGTTTGGGATGCGTGGGTTGTGCTTCGGGTTTCTTCTGCATCAGCTGGTCGAAATTGTTCAGGGAGGCTTCTGCCTCACGGTAGGAGAGCAGAATATTTCCTATCTCCTGCAACGGCCCGAAAATAAAGAAGGAGAAGATTTGCATAGTCACCAGCTGCCCGGCGTCCATCTCATTCCGGAATATGAGCCACATCAGAATGAATAAGATCACCTGCCTCAGGGTATTCACCAACGTACCCTGAATGAAGCTGATGCTCCTCACCCGTTTCACTTTTTTAAGTTCAAGTCCGAGTATTTTATAAGTGTTATGGTTCAGCCGGTCTACTTCCTGGTCGGTTAATCCCAAACTTTTCACCAGTTCAATATTGCGCAGCGATTCAGTGGTAGAACCTGCGAGTGAGGTGGTTTCTGTTACAATTCGCTTCTGAATTTTCTTCACCTTTTTACTCAGCAGGTTGGTGATGAAGGTTAAGATGGCAATACCGGCCACATACGCAACCGGTATGCGCCAGTTGATGAATAATGCAGCGTACACAAATACAAACACAATACCGATGATAACACCGTATAAAATGTTGATGAAACTGATCATGAATTTCTCTACATCCGCACGCACCTTGGTTAGGATGGAAAGGGTTTCGCCGCTTCGCTGATCTTCAAAATCCTGATACGGCAGCTTCATGGCATGTTTGAGTCCGTCGGTGAACATACGCGCTCCAAACTTTTGAATCAGCAGGGTTAAAAAGTAATCCTGAAAGGCTTTTGCAATCCGGCTGATCATGGCCACGGTAATGGATAGGAGCAGAATATAAA
>DPFD01000276.1:0-186 GCA_003534175.1 Chitinophagaceae bacterium | reverse complement strand
AGAGCGTTTCCGAAAATCCCCAATAGAATTGATTTTCGCTGATGGGGTTGTTCACCTGATCGGCGGCCAGGTTCACCAGCTTACCCAGCAGGATGGGATCGAGTAATGAAAATCCCATGTTGATGGCTGCCAGAAAGAGAATGAGGATGACAAGCCATTTGTAGGGTTTAAGATATTGTAATAAGA
>DPFD01000266.1 GCA_003534175.1 Chitinophagaceae bacterium | reverse complement strand
CTTCGTCATACTTCCGCAACATGTTGAATAACTCCTCACGGTTCATGCGCGATACATTCATGCTCTCTTCCCGGCTGATCCGGAAACCATCACGAACCTCATACTGAAAACGACTGAATTCCTCTTTCAGTTGTTGCAGGTTGGTGTGCGAAGGCAATTGCCTCAGCCGCACAATGAGATAAATCCCAATTAATATCCCGGCAACCAACATCACCCATTGTATATAATCCATGGTATGTAATTTTTACAAATGTACCATTCCACTCTGCCACCTATGTACAGACTGCCCGCAACGCTTCCACATATTGATTAAATTTTAAATACCTACTTTTGCCCTACCCTCACCGTCATTAAAAATTTAAATCATGAAAAAGTTTTTAGTTCTTATTACCGTCATTGCATGTTGTACCAATCATTCTGCCACTGCACAAATCTGGAAAAATGCGNNGCGTGCTGAACGAAAAGTAGACAAAGCCATCGATAAGGGACTGGATAAAGTAGAGGAAGCCCCTAACCAAAAGAAACAGGATGACCAGTCTGCAGCAGATGAAGCGCCTGCAAGCCAAACCCAACCCACAAAAGAACGTACGCCCTCCAGAGGTTTGCCCGGTACTTCAAAAACAAACATCGTATTACCGGATCAATATACTTTCAACCTGGGAGTAACCTATCAAACGCGCGAAGACGCGAATAAAAATAAAAAACCGCAGGAAATGACCATGTGGTATTCCGATGACCGCTACCTGGGAATGGAAGCAGAAAAAGCCATGATCATGGTAATGGATATAGATCGAAACGCCATGGTTAATTTCATGACCGAGAATAAAATGTATATGATTATCTCCACTGAGTATTCAAAATCATTATTGGAATCAGAGGATGATAAAGAAACCGAAGACAGCAAAATGCCGGTGATTGAAAAGATAGGAAATGAAAATATTCTCGGTTATAACTGCGAAATATACCAAACCACTACCGATGATGGTGTTTCAAAAGTATGGTACACCAATGAGCTGAAAGCCGGATACAACAATTTTATGGCAGCCATGGCCTTTGCTGCAAAAAAGAAAGACGCACCGGCGTCTATGCGCGGTATGCCCGGTGGTGTAATGCTGAAAATGGAATCTCAGGAAAAAGGATCTAAAAAAATTATGACCATGGAAGCCGTTTCCGTGCATAAAGACGGAAAGAAAATCCGTGTATCGGAATATTCGTCTATGGGTTATTGATAGTGAATTTCATAACATATTAAAATGGGTAGCTCAACCGGCTACCCATTATTTTTATCACTTGATAAATCCCCGGATCAAATCCATCAACCCACCGCCGCCGTTGCGTTGCTGTTGAGATTGTGCCCCTTCGGCCAGTTTACCCAGAATATCCATGAAACCACCACCCTCATTTCCATTGCTGCTCGCGGGAGCACTTCTGCCGGATATCCGTGACAGGATGTCTTCAATGCTTCCACCGGATTGTGACTGTACCACTTCACGGCTGGCGCCACCCGTAATCGACGACAATAAATTATCTAATGAAAACCCTGCCTCATTCGGATCCTGAACCTTATTGACTAAAGACGACAGCACATCCGGAATCAAACTACCAGCCAGCCCCGAAGCCTGTTGATGATTCATCTGATGTTTGTTCATTAATTTCCCTGCAAGATGGCCTATCATCATCGATACCACCGGATTGTGCATCAGGCTGCTCTTGTCTTTGTTTCCAAGCAATTGCATCAAACCATCCGCACCACCTCCTGCCACTATATTGCGCAACCCCGACGCCACCGTATAGGTAGCCTCCGCTACTACTTCATTTTGCTGTGGTACTGCCTGATTGCTTTCCCGGTTGAATTGGTGTTCGGCAGTATTCCGAACCATATCAAATATTTCCTGTAACATGTGTGATTATTTTTTGGATGACTGAATGACAATCTGACTATGAATTTACTCATTTTCAGGTGAACCCGGGCGTGTTTTTAAAGCAATAGCGCAATCTTTATCCAACTTTGATTAGTTTGCCGGATAAAGTGTTCATGTATGAAGTTTCAATACCAATCTCCGGAATCAGTAGCATCCCATGTACAGTCTAACCAGCGCGTGTTCATTCAGGGGAGCGCCGCCACACCCGTGCGTCTCGCAGAAGCTTTACTGGCTCAGAAAGACCGCTTGCATCAGGTAGAACTGTNNATAGAGTTTTGTGAAACAGATATGGGCGATCATTTTTTTATCAATTCGCTGTTTGTATCGCAGGGTGTCAGAAAGATTGTCAACGGTCCCTGCGGTGATTATGTACCCGTATTTCTGAGTGAGATTCCGGCGCTGTTTCGGCGAAAAATTCTGCCGTTGGATGTGGCCCTCGTTCAGGTATCTCCTCCCGATGCCAACGGATATTGTTCACTCGGTACATCGGTAGATATTNNGGATGAAGCCTCCATCATCCTGGCACAGGTAAATCCGAATGTGCCCCGTACACACGGCGACAGCTTCATACATTTCAGTCGCTTTACTGCTGCCTGCTACACCGAAGACCCATTGCCCGAAGTGAGTTATTCTGAAAAAGAAAACGAAATAACCAAACAAATTGGCCTGCGCGTAGCTGAACTGGTAGAAGATGGTGCCACCCTGCAACTGGGCATTGGCAGCATACCGGATGCCGTGTTGAAAAACCTGACCGGACATAAAAACCTGGGCTTACACACTGAAATGTTTTCCGATGGTGTAATACCGCTGATTGAATCGGGTGTAATCAATAATAAACTGAAAAAAAAGGTGAACGC
>DPFD01000168.1 GCA_003534175.1 Chitinophagaceae bacterium | reverse complement strand
TCTGGCACGCGCGAACGACCATATTTCAGATCGCGAGAAAGCGGCATTACAGCAATATATGGATGCGTTTAAAGCTCTGCATCCCACAGACCGGCAAAATCTGGAAGGATATATGTCGCAGAAGAATTTGCCTGTATTACCCTTGAGTGCATTGCGTTTCAGTTCTCCCGATCGTGCAGATGAGGCCATATCAAAACTGCAGCGCTTCATACCACAGGGAATGCAAAATGAGGCGGAAAAAAAATGCATGGAAGAACTGATGGTGCAGGTGGAAGCAGCAAAACAAAAACCTGTGCATCCGGTACGGCAGTTTTTTGAAACCTGGCAGGTGAGTTTACCAATGGTTGCCCTGATGATGTTCCTGATATTTTTCAGTTACCTCTTTCTCAATAAAATTCCTGAACAGCGTGCCCATGTACTGCATGAAGAGTTAAACCAGAAAGTGCATACCATTCGCTGGAAGATGGAACATCAGGATACTGCCGGACTGCGGCAACAGATTCAGCAGCTGGAGCATTATTCGGTATTGCCATTGCCTGATTCGCCCGCTGTGCCTTATGCACAACACTGGCAGCACGTAAAAGCATGGCACCTGCATCAACTCGATTCATTGGAAAACAAGATGAAACCCAAGGCAAAACCCAAGGTGAAACCGAAGAGTAAGAAGAAGAAATAAAGGGATGTATGCTGCCTGTTTTTAAATGCGGGTAAGTGCTACGTCCTGTACGAAGGCGATTTTTTTTTTCGTTTCTTTTATCCCTCATCTCACACATATACACCCACAACATCAACACGTTACACCAAAATCTCATCTAAATTCACTCCAACCCATGCTTTCCGTGAGTTGGAAATTAACAGAAACCTATCGTTATTTCTTAAAAAACACCTTGTAGAAAGGCTAAGAAACCGTACCTTTGCGCACTTAATTTTATATGAACATACGTAACATCGCAATCATTGCCCACGTTGACCACGGAAAAACAACCTTAGTTGACAAAATCTTACACGCTTCAAAAGTTTTCAGAGAGAACCAGGAAACCGGCGATTTAATCATGGATAGTAACGACCTGGAAAGAGAACGGGGCATTACCATTTTTAGCAAGAACGCTTCTGTTACGTATAACGACGTAAAAATTAATGTGATTGATACCCCTGGTCACGCTGATTTTGGAGGAGAAGTAGAGCGCGTATTGAAAATGGCAGACGGGGTGATATTGCTGGTAGATGCTTTTGAAGGCCCAATGCCACAAACACGTTTCGTGTTGCAGAAAGCACTCCAGCTGAATCTGAAACCTATTGTAGTTATCAATAAGGTGGATAAACCCAATTGTCGTCCGGATGAAGTGCACGATGCCGTGTTTGAACTCTTCTTTAATTTGGATGCCACTGAGGAACAGCTTGATTTTCCCACCTTTTATGGATCAGGAAAAAATGGCTGGTTCAATGATTCCCTCACACCTTCAGAAGATATTACACCCCTGCTCGACGGTATCCTGAAATACGTACCCGAACCACAGGTTAGCGAAGGATACCTGCAAATGCAGATTACCTCACTGGAATACTCTTCTTTTCTCGGTCGTATAGCCGTAGGTAAAGTAGCGAGAGGAGTGATCAAAGAAAATCAACCCATCTCACTGATGCAGGCCGATGGAAGCATCAAAAAATCGCGCGTGAAGGAACTGTATGTGTTTGAAGGAATGGGTAAGAAGAAAGTAACCGAAGTACATGCGGGCGATATATGTGCGGTAGTAGGATTGGAAGATTTTAATATTGGTGATACCATTGCAGATTTCGACAACCCCGAAGCGTTGCCGGTAATCAGTGTAGATGAACCCACAATGAACATGTTGTTCAGCATCAACAACTCACCGTTTTTTGGAAAAGACGGAAAGTTTGTAACGAGCCGCCACCTGCGCGACCGTTTGATGAAGGAAATGGAAAAAAATCTGGCACTGCGGGTGGAAGACAGTGATAATGGCGACAGCTTCATCGTGTATGGCCGTGGTATTCTTCACCTGGGTGTATTGATTGAAACCATGCGCCGCGAGGGATATGAATTAACCGTAGGTCAACCTCAGGTAATTGTAAAACATATTGACGGTGTGAAGTGCGAGCCGTATGAAAACTTAGTGGTAGACGTGCCGCAGGAATTTGCCAGTAAGGTAATTGATCTGGTAACCCGTCGTAAAGGGGAGATGCACGTGATGGAAACCAAAGGGGAAATGCAACACCTCGAATTTGAAATTCCGAGCCGTGGTTTGATAGGATTGAGAACACAAATGCTAACCGCTACTACCGGTGAAGCAGTGATGGCGCATCGTTTCACAGAGTATAAACCCTGGAAAGGAAATATTCCCGGAAGAAACAATGGCGTGTTGCTTGCCAAGCAGGGTGGAACTACTACAGGTTATTCGATTGATAAATTACAAGATCGCGGAACCTTCTTTGTAGATCCGGGAGAGGAAGTGTATGCAGGACAAATCATTGCTGAGCACATTAAGCCGGGTGATTTGGTGGTGAATGCCATTGAAGGAAAGAAACTCACCAACATGCGCGCGAGCGGCAGTGATGCAGCTACCAACATTGCTCCCAAAACATTGATGACACTGGAAGAGTGCATGGAATATATTCAGCAGGATGAATGCATTGAAGTAACACCCAATTTTATCCGCATGCGTAAAGTGGTGCTGGATGAAGAAGAACGCAAGAAAGTATCTAAACAAATGGCCGCTGCTAACTAACAGATTACTGCAATGTTTATATAAGGCTGTCTCTCGGGACAGCTTTTTTATTTTCAGGGGTTAAAAATCTTTAGGGTATAATGGTGATTGCTCCGGACCGCAACGTTGAAACGATTCTGTATACTTTATTGCTGGAACTTTTGTTGTCCTTGCATTCTCCGACCATTGTTTAAAAACTGCCCTTTCATTTTCTGTGAGTTTGGATGTGATTATCATATTTTCCGTGCAGCGTCTGGAGTTGTTTTGTAAATCACATCCATCTCGCCTTACCACTTTACAGTTTGGGTATCGTTGTTCAGCTTTATAATTAATGTGAAAAATATTATCAGGAACACCACATTCAATGTACAAGATTTCCCTGTATCCGTTATTATGCTCAGTATAATCTTTACCCGCGATGTTGTAATTATCAATAGAGAATATCGCTTTTCTCTTTTCAATCATTTTTACTTTTCTATTTCCAATCATAGTGTCACCCAAATCAAAATACATTTCCTCAAAGGGCGGTTCATACTTCCAAAATCTGTATAACACGGTCTCTGTATTTGTTAACTGATAGTTGCATTGAACACTTGCAGTATCTGTGAATGAAAAATAATCCTGACATCGCATAGTTCGCAAATCATGAAAAGTATATTTGAAAACTGGGTAAGTGTACCCAACTTGTTCTTGACCATCCGGTGGTTGTTCAACTACTTTTAGCTCATAAATGACCATGCTATCTAAAAACCATATCTTACTCGATTTCAGGTAAATTGTATCAAAAATCCCTTTTGAGATTTCATTCATTACAAAAGTTCTGTCCTCATTACCCCTTCATTAATATGTTTTTGTGAACATGCATTCATTGAATGAAGTAGGAAAACAATCAATAATATTCGCATACGTGGGGGGAGTGACTTCATGATGGGATTATTTGTCATCAAGATAAACAACATAATAGATTATACAGAAATTCGATATAAAAATTGGACTCCCTGAAATGTTGCAAGTAAGTCATTCTAAAAATGTGCGTCATTTTTAGATTTGTTGGAAAAGATTATTTTGAGACTCGAACACGGAGAGGATAATTAATCAGTTTTGAGTGTACTTCCTCTCTTTGTTTTTTAATGTTTTTCTTTAAACACAAAGGCCAGGGAGGGGATTTCCTTTGTGGTTAAATGAATTTTTTTAAAACCACAGAGGCCACTAAGATTAATTATTGTTTCTGGATTTTTATGTAATGCACGGAGACCACAGAGTGGATTTCCATTGTGGTTACATGAATTTTTTCAAACCACTAATCACAGCAACCACAGTATGCATCCCATATATGCAATTAAATCAAAATGCATTGATGGCTTTATATGTGTATAGTAGCAATTGCCGGTGAAATATTACATTCTACTGCAATCCCGCCGGATCTCCCTTCATGCAGCAATAAGCCCATATCACTACAAACCCTGAAAATTCAAAGAATGCAGGTACCTTTGCAGCATGAAATGGTTGGTATATACTTTATTATTGGTGCTGCTACTGATTAGTGTGGATGCCGCTGCCCAGTGCTCCATGTGCACCAAAACAGCCGCACAACTGGGTGAAAAACCCGCCAAGGGCATGAACTCCGGTATTGTATACCTGATGCTTACACCGTTCATTATTGTAGGATACATTGGGGTACGCTGGTGGCGCAACCGCAGAAATGAAAATCAGTTGTAGTATTGGCGGATGATTCGGTGCAGGTTGTTTTCACCTGAATGTTCAAATGTTTTTTTGAGGTCTTCTTTCGAAACGTCGCGCATGCGTTGGCGTTGGATGAGTTTGTACGCTCTTTCAGCCAGCAACCAGGCCTTTCTCTCATGGGTATCCTGTTGCGTTCTGCCTTCTATCGCCTGCATTAATTTGTCCATCCCTTCACCGGTGGTAGCTGTTGTTTGAATAATAGGCACTTCTTCACGGTGATGCATAAACGCAGGAGCCAGCATCATGCGCAGGTTTTTTACAAAAGCATCTGCCCCCGGCCGATCGGCCTTGTTCACCACGAAGATGTCGGCAATTTCCATCAACCCTGCTTTCATGGTTTGTATTTCATCTCCGGCCTCGGGTACCAGCACCACCAGGGTTACATCTGCCAGTCCGGCAATCTCAATCTCACTTTGTCCTACCCCCACGGTTTCCACCATTATATAATCAAAGTCGGCGGCCTTCATCACTTCAGTAAGTTCTATAATACCGGGATGCAAACCACCCAGCGAGCCACGCGTAGCCAGCGAACGAATGAACACATCCGGATGGGTATACCATTGGTTCATGCGAATCCTGTCGCCCAATACAGCGCCGAGATTAAAAGGAGAAGATGGATCCACACAAATCACCGCCACTTTTTTTTGCTGTGCCACAATGCATCCAATCAGTTGATCCGTCAGCGTGCTTTTGCCGGCTCCGGGCGGGCCCGTAATACCAATCACCGGTACGGTGCGTACAGGAATACGTTCTAAAAAAACATCATATCCCTCTACTTCATTTTCAACGAGCGATAAGGCCCGCGCCAGCGATTTTCGGTTGCCCTGCTGAATTTGTTGAAGAAGGTGTTCCCACATGCTGCTAAATTAGACTACTTCATTCAACCNNAAACCGTTTTTTTATTTTTTAAACGCGATACAAAAATTAATTTGCAGGAAGCATGACGAATTTCATCCCCATATTTCCTTTAGGCATAGTGGTATATCCCAACGAACCCGTGAACCTGCACATCTTCGAACCCCGGTATAAACAACTGATTCAGGAATGTGTAGAGCAGAAAAAATATTTTGGCATCCCACCGGTTATTCAGGGGGAAGTGAAAGAGATGGGCACACTGATGGAAGTAGTGGAAATAACCAGGTTGCATGATGACGGCAGTATGGATATTAAAACACGCGGACTCGAAGTGTTTAAAATACTGGAGATCATTCGGGAGTTGCCTGATAAATTATACAGCGGTGCTATCGTTACCTATCCGGAAAATGTGGTGTCGGATGCACGGTTGGGGGTGATGAAAGAAATCCTTGCAGGACTTCGAAAAATTTTTGAACGGTTGCAAATATCTAAAGAATTTTCAAAGCCAGACCATGCCATCAACAGTTATGATATCTCACATTTGGTGGGGATGACCATGGAGGATGAATATTTGTTGCTCGAACTCAACCGGGAACTGCACCGCCAGGAGTTTATCAAACGCCACCTCGCCAAACTGGTACCGGCGGTTACCGAATTAGAAGAAATCAAAGACCGTATCAAATTAAATGGACACTTTAAAGATCTGGAGGGATTTAGTTTTTCATGAGTGATTCAACCCTTTGCCTCGATTTTGGCAACACACGTAAAAAGGTGGCATTGTTCAATGCTTCCGGTGAAATGATTCAAACTGCGGATCTGGACGGAGAAGATACGCTTTCACAGGTGCGGCATTGGGTAGAAACCCACGAACCGGCCTGCAGTATATTGTCGTCGGTCATTCATCATCACGAATCACTGGAACCGTATCTGGCTACGTCAACCAGCTTTCACCGTTTGTCGCATCATACCCGGTTGCCGTTTACAACACCGGTGTCGAAACCGGACAGCATCGGGGCCGACCGGCTGGCACTGGCTGCTGCGGCGGTGCATTATTTCCCCGGAAAAAACAATCTGGTCATCGGCCTGGGAAGCTGTATTACCTACAACTTCATCAATAAATACCATCAGTTTTTGGGTGGAGGGATATCCCCCGGCAAATCCATGCGTTTCAGGGCCATGCACGAATACACCGCCAAGTTACCCCTCACTGAAGCCCTGTTTCATCCGCCACTGGTTGGCTACGATACCGCCACCAATCTGCAGAGCGGAGTGATGCACGGAATGGCCGCAGAAATTGACGGAATCATTGATCAATATGCCGCAAAATACCGGAACTTTAACGTGGTTTTAACCGGGGGTGATACACCCTATTTTGCCACTCAACTGAAAAACGGGATATTTGCCGACTTTAACTTTTTATTCAAAGGATTATATGCACTCAGTTTGCTCTATAACAAAGGGTTGTAAAAAAATTGCAACGCTGCTTGTTGTTGTTTGTTCTGCCTTTTCTGCCATCGCTCAGGAAAACTCTCCTTACTCCCGATACGGAATCGGAGATGCTACCATTAACCGGCACATCATCAACCGGGGCATNNCAGCGCCGGATATCAGTCATGGAACAGTGCAAACCTGGTAAATCCTGCGGCCAATTACCTGTCAAACCGGTCATCTAAAGTATTCAACCCGTTTGTACTTTTCGATGTGGGTGCTGAAGTGAATATGCGCAACCTGAAAAGCAACATTGCTCCCGAGAAATACAGGGCCACCAATACCACCATCAGCTACCTGCATTTCGGTTTCCCGGTAACATCTACCAAAATGGCCGCAAAAAATAAATTCTGGGCATTCAACTTTGGATTAAAACCAATTACGCGCATCGCCTATAAAATCGACAATCGCAACCGCCTGCCGGGGATTGATTCAGCACAAACATTNNGTTCGGGCGGATTAAATCAGGCTTACATCGGAACGGCTGTACGCATTAAAAACCTGAGCCTCGGGTTTAATATGGGATATGAGTTCGGGAATAAAACCATCAACAACAAAAGAGGTTTCATCAACGATACGCTGGTTTACTACATCGCCAGTTATGAAGAGAAAACAACTTTCAACGGACTGAGCTATACTGCGGGTATGCAGTACGATATTCCAATGAAAAGTGGTTTGCTGAAACTGGGGGCTTACGGAACCTTTGCGCATAATCTTTCCGCCAATCGTAATGCAGTGGTGAAAACAGTAGAGATTGGATTTTCGGGAGAGGAAATTCCGGTGGATACCGTGAAAATTTCAGATAATGAAAAAGGCGACATCAAATACCCGTTAACCTGGGGCGCCGGTTTTACCTTTCAGGATAAAAATGAACAATGGTTGTTCGGGATTGATTACGAACAAACCCGCTGGAGCGATTTTCGTGTGTATGACGAAGTAGAGCCAACTCAAAACACGTATATGATTCGCGGCGGTGTGCAATATTATCCTGCTAAAAAAGATGTGCCCATTACCCGGTATGGCAAATCCATCCGGTACAGGCTGGGCTTTTATTACGGGACAGATGCCATCCGCCTGACCGATGAAGCCCGTAAAGATTATGCCGTAACCTTCGGAGCCGGACTGCCCCTGAGCAGCCCGAAAAGTGTACGCAGTTTTTCAAACATCGCAGTGCTGAACACATCCGTTGAAATTGGCGGACGCGGCAATAAAAATACCGGTGCCATTCGTGAAGGACTGATGCGATTCAATGTAGGTGTTTCTTTCTCCGGCAACTGGTTCCAAAAACGTAAGTACTTTTAAGGTATGAAATACCGCATCCTGTTATTTTTCCTGTGTGGTTACCTGGTGGTAACATCCTGTGAAAATGATGAATCTAAAGTGCGGCAAATGCTCAATAAACGCGTGGGGGTAGAAGAGGCCGACAGTGTAACGATTAATTACACCACCGGCGGAAAAATTAAAGCCGTGCTTACATCTCCCCTGATGTTGCGTGTACAGGATACCGTTAGTTTGATTGAATTTCCCCAATCTTTGCAGGTGATTTTTTACAATGAGGGCGGAGTTGCTGAAAGCAAATTGTCGGCCCTGTATGGCAAGTACCGTGAATACAGAGATGAAGTGTTTTTGAAAGACAGTGTGCGGGTTATCAATTTTTTAAAAGGCGATACCCTGATGACGGAAGAACTCTACTGGGACCGCTCCCGCACGGGACGGGAATTTTATACCAACAAGCCCGTACGCATCCGCACCAAAACGCAGATACTCGACGGGATAGGCATGGAGGCTAGCCAAGATTTTAAAAACTACCACATTCTGGAAAGCACCGGCATCCTTGATCTCCCCGCATCAGCGCTTCCTCAGTAAGCACCCTTCCACGGTTTAACACTGTTTTTATGTAAAAATCGGATGACCTTCCTATATTTGCAACATTGTAGCAAAAAATGATTCTGAGGCGCACATCCTTTTTACCGTTCATCTCCTTCGGGCTGATGGTGTTGTTTCTGCTGGGAACCACACCGCGCCAGTTTGTGCACGATTTATGCCAGGATCACCAACATGCAACCTCCTTACCCGACAATGATCATCATCCTCAGCTGAACGAAGCCGATTATTATTGCGGATACAATACACCGGTTGCCACTGTACCCTATCTGCCAACTCCGTACATTCATTTCACAGTCATTCAGCCAACGTCTGCTGCGTATTTTAGTCAGCAGGTGTATGCTGTTGTAGAACAGGAAAGTATACGAACCTCTCTTCGTGGTCCGCCTGCTGTAGTATAACATTACACAGTAACCCTATTTTTTCCTGCTTCAATTTTTATCATTGAAATATTTTTACGTGACGGTGTTTGTCATGCTGATGACAAATGCTGCAATTGCT
>DPFD01000241.1:23979-28622 GCA_003534175.1 Chitinophagaceae bacterium | reverse complement strand
TCGCGCGTGCCAGACAAATCAGCAGGCGCAGTTCGTTGATGTTATCAGTTTGATTCCGGTACGATTTTGTATTGAATGCCTTTCCAATAAAGTAGCCATATCCTCGGCGTTTCGATACCCCTCCCAACGAGGTGGCGGATGGTACGCTGTGATAAATCACCTCGGGATGCTGATCATAGTTCAACACCGATACATGATGCGTTTCTCCACTGGTTAAATGCTGATAGGAAAAAGTGGCAACCGGTACCGGTTCGTAATAGAGGGCTTCCTGTATCAGCAGCGGATATGTTTTTTTACTGATGGCATCCTGCTCCAGTATCATGTGGCTTAGCGCACGGCTATGTACATCATATCGTTCAAAGGGCTGCACCAGGTTCACTTTGTTGTACACTACCTGCAGGGGTGAATGTGCCTGTACATACCCTTCCAGCCTTTTCAGTGTAATATCCTCTTCAAATGCATGCGCCCCCTTCCATGCCAGTCTTCGTGTATTCTGTACCGTTATTTTTGTTTCCACAAACGCCAAGGTAATGATGCCACCCGTGGCTGCACAGTCTTTACAATCAATTTTTCCGTAACGGTTATCGGTGTTATCTCCATAACAGTGGGTACAGGTAAGTTTTTTATGTCCCATACAATGGCTGCAGGTAACCGCCCCCGTTGCCCTGCAATGGTCGCATCCCACTTTTCCGTCGCCGCCGCAATTGATGCAATGTATTTTTCCCTGTTCGCAGGAAGTACAAACAACATATCCTGATCCGGAACATCCGTTACAGGTAACCGGTGGTTGTCCGGCACGCTCTACGGACCCCTTCCCGTCGCACATTAAACAGGTGTTTCTGCCTTTGCCTTTACAGGCCGTACACTGACAGCGTCCGGTGCCTGAGCACACCCTGCAATCCACTTCCCTGAACCCTTTACATTCTTCGCAGGATACCTTGCCGGTTCCCTGGCATGTATCGCAATCATAAATGTGTTGTCCGCCACAAGGAGGAAAATCGCAGGGCACATAGCGGTTTCCGTTGCAGATTTTGCAGTCGGCTATGTTGCTTTCATTGGCAATTACATAATCGGGCTGATGATGGGCAACCTGGTTGTTGTACATTTCCACAGGCAGTTGCTCAAACACTGTAGGATCATCATCATAAGCCGCGTTTCTGAAACGGGTTAAACCGAGGGCTTCCGCTGCTTTCACAAACTGGCTCAAATCTGCCTGTACCATTTCCATTTCCGTATCAGACGTGCTTTGCTTCCATTCAAGTAGCGCACTTTTAAGTTCCGGGCGTGCCGGGATAAAATATAAATATGGGGTACGCGTTACCGTTATGGACTGATGGTGCACATAAAAATACTCCTTGCGCTCCGGTTCGCCCAGGTTGATCTGATTATACAGTGCGGGGTCGGCCTGCCGCACAATGGATGCCAGCTGATCCCGGTTGGTGGCATTCGCTGCCTCAATTCTTTTATCGGCCTGTTGTTTAAGATCCATGTTCTGCCCGGTTATTGATGGGATAATGGCAGTTTACAGTGGTAAGCAATTTCAGGGGGTACAAATATAAGCACGGAAGATACAAAGGTTTTACCCCATTGTTCACCCTCATCCGGCAGATAAATTAAGTAACTTTACATTCTTTTCTCTCCTATGCCATTTCAGTTACAAGCACCATATCAACCTGCAGGAGATCAACCCTCGGCCATTCAGCAACTCACGGAAGGATTGCAGGAGGGCGAGCGTTACCAAACCCTGCTGGGCGTAACCGGTAGCGGAAAAACCTTCACCATAGCCAATGTAATTCAACATGTACAGCGGCCCACGCTGGTGATCACCCACAACAAAACCCTGGTGGCTCAGTTGTATGGTGAGTTTAAACAATTCTTTCCCGAAAATGCAGTCGGGTACTTTGTTTCGTACTACGATTACTATCAACCCGAGGCTTACATCCCCACGAGCAATACCTATATTGAAAAAGACCTCAGCATCAATGAAGAGCTCGATAAACTCAGATTACAGGCTACTGCACATCTGCTCAGCGGCCGGCGCGATATAATTATTGTGGCAAGTGTGAGTTGTATTTATGGTATGGGTAACCCTACCGAATATGCGAACGGTATCATCCGCATACATACCGGTGAAGTACGCTCACGGCAGGGTTTTCTGCACGCACTGGTGAATGCCCTGTACCATCGCAGTGAAGGTGATTTTGGCAGAGGCACCTTCCGGGTGAAAGGGGATACCATAGACATCAACCTGCCTTATGTGGATTTTGGATACCGCATCAGTTTTTTCGGAGATGAAATTGAAAGCATAGAAACCCTTGACATCGTTTCCGGCAAAAGAATAGGCAAGGTGGAGAACGCGGCTATCTTTCCGGCCAACCTGTACCTCGCCCCTAAAGAAATGCTCACTCAGGTTATTCATGAAATTCAGGATGAGTGTGCAGCACAGGTGGAGTATTTTAAACAAACCGGGAAGTACATCGAAGCCCAGCGGCTGAGTGAACGCGTGAACCACGATATTGAAATGATTCGTGAACTGGGATACTGTAACGGCATTGAAAACTACTCCCGCTTTTTTGACCGTCGCAAACCCGGTGAACGTCCCTTCTGCCTGATTGATTATTTCCCCAAAGATTTTCTGTGTGTGATAGATGAAAGCCATGTTACACTCCCGCAAATCAGTGGCATGTATGGTGGCGACCGCAGCCGCAAACTCACACTGGTGGAATACGGATTCCGCCTGCCATCGGCAATGGATAACCGCCCGCAAAATTTTCAAGAGTTTGAAAACCTCATCCATCAGGTGATATACGTTTCTGCCACACCCGGCGATATGGAGCTGGAACGCACCGGAGGCGTGGTAGTAGAACAGGTAGTGCGGCCCACCGGCCTGCTCGATCCGCCAATTGAAGTGCGCCCATCCCTGAATCAGATTGATGACCTGCTGCACGAAATTGATAAACGAGTGAGTAAGGGCGACCGTGTACTGGTAACCACCCTCACCAAACGGATGGCGGAAGAGATGGATAAATACCTGCAACGCATTCAGGTAAAATCGAAATACATCCACAGTGAAGTGAGTGCGCTGGATCGTGTGGAAATACTGCGTCAGCTTCGCCTCGGTGAAATTGATGTACTCGTGGGGGTGAATTTATTAAGAGAAGGATTAGACCTGCCGGAAGTATCGCTGGTAGCTATCATGGATGCCGACAAAGAAGGTTTTTTAAGAAATGATAAAAGTCTTACGCAAACTGCGGGTAGGGCTGCCCGTAATGTAAACGGACTGGTTATATTTTATGCGGATAAAATAACCGCCAGCATGCAAAAAACCATCGATGAAACAAACCGGAGGAGAGAAAAACAAATTGCCTACAATATTGAACACAATATAACGCCGCAAACCATCCGCAAAACCCTGGAACAGGTATTCGCACAGGGAAGTGTGCTGGACATAAAAGGATACGACCCTCAAAGTCCGTATGCGGCCGATCCCGGACAACCCGCTACCGCAGCCGAAGACACTACCCAATATCAAACAGTTCCTCAACTGGAAAAAGCCATTAAAGAGGTGAAAAAACAAATGGATAAAGCCGCTAAAGACCTCGACTTCATGGAGGCGGCACGTCTGCGCGACCGGATGTTTGCCCTGAAAGAACTCCTGCAGGATTTTAAAAAATCATCTGCCGCAGAATAATACAGCGAAAGAAATACAATCTTTTCCCTTGAAAAAAATTCCCCGGGTGTACATTGATTTTTTTTCTTTGAAGAGTTTGTATCGGAGGAATTTTATTCCATTTTTTTGACTGAGGTTCATTATATTTATCCTTCAACACATGGTATGAATAAAGAAACTACACAATGGTATAGCCCCGCACTGGGATGCGAAATGCCTATAGTATCGTACGGACATTACGGTTTTGCATTGTTATTGGTTCCTACAGCCGCTGCAGATTATCTGGAATACGAGCGTTTTCAGCTGATGGAATCACTCAAGCCCTATATAGACGGTGGCAAGGTTAAAGTATATTCCATCAACAGCATCAACAACGAGAGCTGGCTCAATAACAACATGGCCGGTGAACACAAAGCCATACGGCACAATCAGTTCAACGAGTATGTGTTTAATGAAGTAGTTCCCTTTATTCGCAACAACACGTCGCCCGACACGGAAATCATTACCTGCGGCGCATCGTTCGGCGCGTTACACAGTATGAACCTTTTTCTCAAGCGGCCCGACATCATCAACGGAGTGATTGCTATGAGTGGAGTATACGATTTAACCGAATACTCCAAAGGATTCTTTGATGACCAGGTGTACATCAATTCACCGGCACATTATATTCCTAACCTTACGAACGACTGGTACCTGCAGCACATCCGTAAAAGCCGCCACATTCATATATTAACCGGCAGCGGTGATTATGAAGATCCGGAAGCCTCTCGCAGATTTTCAGGCATATTGAATGCCAAAGCCATTCCGCATACACTGGATATCTGGGGGCCGGAATGGAAGCACGACTGGCCCACCTGGAGAGCCATGTTACCATTGTATCTTGAACACCACTTTTAATACAGCCGCTCGCCTCGCGATATTTATTTACTTTTAGGGATGCAAAAGAAATTATTTCTGCTGGATGCCATGGCAT
>DPFD01000241.1:17323-23918 GCA_003534175.1 Chitinophagaceae bacterium | reverse complement strand
GCTCGATTTGCTGAACAACCAGCAACCTACACACATGGCGGTATGTTTTGATACCAAGGAACTCACGGAAAGACACACCGATTTTGCAGATTACAAAGCCAACCGTCAGGAAGCACCCGAAGACCTGGTACTCGCCATTCCGGATATAAAAAAAATCATTGAAGGATTCAACATCCCGGTAATTGAAGCCAACGGTTTTGAGGCAGATGATATCATCGGCACCCTCGCTCAAAAAGCGGAAGCCGCCGGATATGATGTGTACATGGTTACTCCCGATAAAGATTATGGCCAGCTCGTAACCGATAAAATAAAAATTTATAAACCGGGAACACAAGGTGGTGCCGCAGAAATTTTAGGTCCGGATGAGGTTTGTAAAAAATGGGATATTCAAAGCGTATCTCAGGTGATAGATATCCTCGGACTGATGGGCGATGCAGTGGATAACATCCCCGGTATTCCCGGCGTGGGTGAAAAAACAGCCTCTAAACTGATTAAAGAATACGGGACCGTTGAAAACGTGCTTGAAAATGCGCAGCATATAAAAGGAGCCGTAGGTGAAAAAGTTAGAAACGGTAAAGACCTCGCCGTGATGAGCAAAAAACTGGCTACCATCATTGTAAACGTACCGGTTGAATTTCATGAATCTTCTTTTGAAGTTACTCCGCTCGACAAGGAAAAACTGCTCAATATTTTTACCGAACTTGAATTTAAAACCCTCGGCAAGCGGTTGCTGGGTGAAGAAATTGCCGTAGCTCCCCGTCAGGTAAGCGGACAGATGGATTTGTTTGGGTCGGTATCAGCCACGGCTGCGCCGATAGAGGATAAAAGCGTACACCCCTTACCGTTAGCCGGAAAAAATATCGACAACACCCCTCATCAGTATCATCTGCTGAAAGATATTTCGGGGATTCAGCAACTCACTGAAAAACTACTGAAAGCACGTGAAATAAGTTTTGATACCGAAACCACAGGACTCGATGCGCACACAGCCGAACTGGTAGGCATCAGCTTTTCCATCCATCCCGGTGAAGGCTGGTATATTGCCTGTCCGCCCGACAAACACAAAACCCTAGAAATACTAAAAACCCTGCAACCACTTTGGGATGCGAAACACATTACCTGGGTAGGACAAAACATTAAGTACGATTTGCTGATCCTGAAATGGCAAGGATTTGATATTGCGGGCAACACTTTTGATACCATGCTGGCGCATTACGTAATAGAACCCGACGGAAAGCACAATATGGATATGATGAGTGAGCAACTGCTGGGATATTCACCGGTTTCCATTGAAACACTCATTGGTAAAAAAGGGAAGGGACAGGGCAACATGCGCGATGTGGATACTGAACGCATCAAAGAATATGCCGTTGAAGATGCAGATATCACCCTGCAACTTAAAAAACAACTGGAACCGTTGCTCAAAGAAAAATCGGTTGAACGCGTATTTGAAGAAGTGGATAATCCATTGGTGAAGGTACTTGCCGATATGGAATTTGAAGGCATACATATTGATGTTGATTTTCTGCACGCCTATTCTAAAGAACTGGAAAAAGAAGCCCGTGCCGCAGAACAGGAAGTGTATAAACTCGCCGGTGTTCATTTCAACCTGGCCTCTCCGAAACAACTGGGAGAAGTGCTGTTCGAAAAAATGAAGCTCGACCCCAAAGCCAAAAAAACCAAGACGGGGCAATACGCTACGGGTGAAGATATTTTATTGAAGCTGGCAGATGAACATCCTATCTGCAGCAGCATTCTTCAGTTTCGTGAACTCACCAAGCTGCGCTCTACCTACGTGGATGCGTTACCGTTATTATTGCATCCTGTAACTCAGCGAGTACATACTTCCTACGCTCAGGCCATTGCGGTTACGGGCAGACTGAGCAGCGTAAACCCCAACCTGCAAAACATTCCGGTACGCACCGATCGGGGAAAGGAAATCAGAAAAGCGTTCATCCCGCGCAACAAAAATTACGTGTTGCTTTCTGCAGATTACTCTCAGATTGAATTGCGCATTGTGGCTGCCATCAGTGGCGATGAAAACATGTGTGCCGCCTTCCGCGAAGGAAAAGATATCCATACCGCTACTGCTGCAAAGGTTTTCGGCGTGGATGAATCAGCGGTTACCAAAGAAATGAGGTATAAGGCCAAGAGTGTGAATTTTGGAATTATATACGGACAGGGTGCCTTTGGCCTGGCGGAAAACCTTAAAATACCCAGGGCAGAAGCCAAAACCATCATCGATAATTACAAGGCACAGTTTGCCGGTATTCAAAAATATATGGATGATATCATTCAGTTCTGTAAGGATAACGGTTACGTACAAACGATTATGGGCCGTAAGCGCTGGTTGAAAGATATCCAAAGCAGCAATTTTACCGTACGGGGATTTGCTGAACGCAATGCTATTAACTCTCCGATACAGGGTACCGCAGCCGATATGATTAAGCTGGCCATGATCCGTATCCACCGGGAACTCAAACAAAAAAATCTAAAAACCCGCATGCTCCTTCAAGTACATGATGAACTGGTATTTGATGTACCCACCGATGAACTGGATTTGGTGAAACCCCTCATCACCTCCTGTATGGAAAATGCCCTTGAACTGCCCAACGGAGTGCCCGTAGTGTCAGAAACCGGCTACGGTAAGAACTGGCTGGAAGCCCATTAACCATTTACTTCAAGGAGAAAAATGATCACTTTGCTCTGAACAATCCATCTGTTCAGCTGCTGCTGTAATATTTTTTTATATTAAATATTTATAGCATATTTTTAATGCTTAAACCTTCAACAATGAAACCAATATGTATCCCCCTGATTGCCGCTACTGTATGGTTATGCAGTTGCGCTGAAAAAAAAACTGAAACACCCGTGGCAGAAACGCCTGCTCCGGCTGCAGTGGAAACCCCGGAAGTAAAAGACCTTCCTGATTCCGTTAAAATGCAAAACTGGCAAGCTTACATGACGCCCGGCGATATGCATGCCTTGATGGCCTCATGGGAAGGTAAATGGGTTGACAGTATGACTATGTGGATGGCCCCGGGAGCCCCCCCTGAAATGCATGTTACAAATTCTGAAATCAAATCGCTCATGGGCGGCCGGTACAGCACGGCCACACACCGTGGCAACATGATGGGTATGGACTTTGAGGGATTGAGCACCATGGCCTGGGACAACCAGCGTAAGGTGTTCATCAATACCTGGATTGATAATTTCGGTACAGGTATCTCCGTATTGGAAGGCCCCTGGGATGAAGCCACAAAAACCATTAACCTGAAAGGCAAAATGGTTGATCCTTCTTATGGTGATGGACGCATGACTGATTATCGTCAGGTAATTACCCTCATCGACGATAAAACACAAAAATTTGAAATGTTTAGCATGGGTGCAGACGGGAAAGAGTTTAAGAATATGGAAATTGTTTCCAGACGCAAATAACCTGTAACCTCCTGTATTTAAAACGCTGTTTCGTAATGGAACGGCGTTTTTTTTATGACCTTTGCATCATGACAAAACCACTATTGATTTATTGTTTTGATGCCTATTGCGGGTGGTGTTATGGTTTTAGCCCGGTAATACAAAAGATAGCGGCTGATTTTTCAAACGTACTTGATGTAGAAGTACTGAGTGGTGGTATGATATTACCCGAAAAACCGGTACACATCAAATCCTCAGCCGGCTATATTGCCAACGCCTATAAACAGGTGGAGGAAACAACGGGCATACGGTTTGGACAAGATTACCTCTGGCATATCCTAAATCCCGACGACAGTGACTGGTTCCCGAATTCCGAGAAAGCGGCCATTGCACTGTGCATCATAAAATCATTATATCCTGAACGGGCATTGGAATTTGCCACCGGCCTGCAGTATGCATTGCATTTTGAAGGAAGAGATTTAACGGATGATGAGGCTTACCGTCACATGCTGGATGCGTATGGAATATCCGCAGATCATTTTTATGAGAAACTACACAGTGAAGCATTTAAAGAAGCTGCCTATTACGATTTTGCACTGGTAAAACAACTTCAGGTTACGGGTTACCCTACCGTGTTCTTTCAAACCTCGGAGTTGAAATTTCACATGGTGGCTCGGGGCTATACCGATTACGACACACTGGCACAGCGCATTCAAATGGTGTTGGATTCGTTGCGTTAATTTTTCTGACTTCCTTTTCTGGAACGCTTCTGAAACACTTTGTAGATGGTACTGTCGTAGTGTTGAACCTGCTGTTCATTGCAAACAGCCCGGATATCACCCAGGTGCTTCAGCATCATTTTCTGGGCCTGCTGCTGTTTTACAGATAATGTTTGTGCTGCCTGATCAAGGGCACTGTCGGTAAATCCGTTTTCGGCCAATTGCTGATACGCTTCGTTTATGCCTTTGCGTGAGTCTTTCATCAGATTCTTCATCGCCTGCTGATGCAACTGGTACATACTGTCGTACCGCAACATCTGAGCCTGATCAAAGCCCACCTCCTGTTTCAGATATTCCTTCATCCTGCCCCCCTGACGCTGAGATGGTTTTTTACCTGCGTTGTATAACATCATCAGTGTAGCAATATTGGCAATCAGCAATACCACAATGATTAGAATCAACATTTTACTTCTCTTCATGGCTCCAGATTTTCTGCGTTATAAATATCATAGGAGTAGAAATCAACTGATTCAGCAGAAGCAATTACGTTGGCTGCCGGCTTTGAACTGCCATTAAAAATGATGATCGCATTCACGGCCACCACCAGCACAATACAGGCCAGTGTTACAGCAGGACGGGCTATGAACGCGGATATGCGCTCCCACACGGTTTGAGTTTGCCGGCGGTACACTCCCGATAAAATCTTCGCATACAGATAACCGGGAGCCTGTGCCCTCCGGATGCCTTCTACACTTTGCATCGCCCGTTCAACCGATGAATGATTTTCCTGTTTCATACCTTACTGCGTGTTTACTTGTGCTTCATAATATTTTTTGAGCCATTGCCTCAGGTTTTGATTGGCCCTGCTCAACAGCGATTCCACACTGGCCGGAGAGCGCTTCATAATGTCAGCTATTTCAACAATGCGCAATCCTTCTACTTTATTCAGTACAAATGCGGTTCGCTGATGATCGGGTAACTTCCGGATGGCATTGAACAGCACCACTGCATGGTCTTTGTGCTCTGCCAGCACCCCGGGATGTTCAAACGTTATCCAATCTTCGGCTACCGGTACCTCCTCTCTTTTTCCCCACCATTTTTTTCCCCTGTTACGCTGTCTCAGCAAATCGGTACACCGGTTCACCGTTACCCGGTACAACCAGGTAGATATGGCCGACTCTCCCCGAAACGTATGACTGTTTTTATACAGCGACACAAAAACATCCTGCGCTACATCTTCTGCATCCGTTTCATGCATCAGCACACTCAGGGCGGTGTTATACACTATATCCTGCCAGGTATTCACCCACGACTCAAACACACCGGGGTTAGCGGCATGCCAGCGGCTGATATCATCGTCCGTATTTGCCAAGCAGGAAAAATTTTGTTGGCTGTAAAGTAACTAAAACGGACGGAATCCTCCTTGNNCCACCCGGACCCCTTTGCCCGCCCGGGCCACGCATACCTCCCTCCTCATTACCTCTCGTTTGAACCGGCACCTTGCCAAAGTTTCTCAAACGATAAGAGAATGTTACCATAAAGTACTGTGTGAGCACACTGTTCGATACATCCTCCACATAACTCTCCGTAACCGAACGACTGATACTCTGGTTCTGCTTTAGTAAATCAAACACAGACAACTTCAACTCACCGGCCTGATCTTTCAGAAANNTCCGCATTCCACAACCAGTAATTCTGATTAAAGCCTTCACTCAACCCGCTGATTCTTTGATTGCTCACATCCTGCTGTATAAACCATCCGTTTTTGGATAACAGATTTAACTGCGCACCGGTAGACTGAAACAGAAACTCATTATTCAGCAGGGGTTGCACTGTATTCTTCACCACATTATAATTGGCATTATACGACACATTGAAATCAACATACTCACTGATGTTGCTCGACACCACCAAACCTCCAGAATATGTGTAATTATCAGACACACTGCGGATGTTGTTTACAATTCCCGGTGTTTTGGCCCAGCTCACTCCACCGTTTACGTTCAGATTTGATTTCATAAACTTCAGTGGTGTGCCAAATGTGAGGAATGAACGCGCGCTTACATAACCATCCATATTCACCGGCTTCGATAACTGAGCCCCACGATACAGGATGATATTATTTCCCAACGCTGAATCAGCCGTAGCTACAAAGCTGGCCTGACCAATGTAATCGTCAGATTGCTGTAAATAGATATTGGCAAAAAAACTGCTTCCCTTCTGTGTATTGGTGTAGGTGTATCGTATACTCATCGTATGGCTGTACGATTGTTGCAAATCCGGATTACCGGTTCTCAGGAACAACGGATTGCTGTTGTCTACCACATTCTGCAACTGATTGATGGAAGGAGTAGAGGTACTTCCTCTGTAGAACAACCGGATGTTTTCCCGCGCATTGAATTTTTTCCGGAACATGGCAAAAGGCAGAATATTGTTGAACGACTGATCCACCACGGTGG
>DPFD01000241.1:0-17308 GCA_003534175.1 Chitinophagaceae bacterium | reverse complement strand
TTTCTGTAATTCAATCCTACAGATATCATATTATCCCGATCGCCCCGGCGGTAATTCACGCCGGTAGTATGTGTAACCACACGATTGTCGAACACATTAGACAATGAAGTATCGAATTTGTTGTACTTATTGCCCACATAATCAAACTGGAATACTTCCTGATCGGAAGTGGTTTTACTAACAGATGGGTTGTAAGAAAACTGTAACTGTCCTTTCTTACCTACCGGCTCGGTGTATGAAATGTTGGCTCCGAAATTATTCCCACGAGTGTACTGATCCGTAAACTGTTTGATGGTATCATTTTCCTGTAATGAATTAAAGTATTCATTCACCGATTCGAGGTAACGTTCACCCGTGCGCTTATTGAAGCCTGCTGAGAGGTTAACAGATAATGTGCGCCCCTTCTTGGCGAAACCGTGTCGCCACAACAGGTTATTGTTTGAATTAAAACCATTGCTCATGGCTGTAGTGGAAAACAGGGTGCGGCTAAGTAAATCGCTGGCTGTATAAAAACGTACTCCATTCACATTCGTTGCCTGATCGCTGTTTTGGAAGCTAAAAGAAGGACTAAATATTAATGAATTGTTCGAATCAATTTTGTGCTCAATCCGCAGGCTGGCGCGGTTGTTGAAATTGTCGGCATCAGAAAAATTCAACTCATCGTAATATTGAATGGCTGAATCCTGCAGAAAATACTGGGCGTTTGATCTTTCGTTATTATCTGTGTTGGATTGATTAAGAAAAACACTTCCTGTTACTTCTGTTTTCTTGCTCCACATATCGGAGTAGTTAATGCCCAATGCGTTGGTGGTACTCACTCCATTGGCTTGCCCAATCAGGAAGTTGTTGGATCCTCCACCGCCACGGCCACCTCTTCTTCCACCACCTCCACTACCGGTAATGCCTAACAGATCTTCTGAGGAAAAGTTTTGTTGGTTCACATTGTTGAACAAACCGGCAATGGATATGCGGCGGTTGCCTTTAAAAAAGCTCACATTTCCTCCGGCTGCATAACGGTTGTCGGTTCCGTATCCCGCATACACGCGGCCAAACTGGCCGTTCCGCGTACCGGTTTTGGTTACAATATTGATAGATCGCTGGCCGCTTCCATCATCAAATCCTGTGAACTGCGCCTGATCACTCAGCCGGTCGAACACCTGAATTTTATCAATAATTTCTGCAGGCAGGTTTTTCAATGCCGCGGTGGCATCATCTCCAAAAAAGCGTTTACCGTCTACCGTTACTGAACGCACCTGCTCACCCTGAGCCGTTACTGTTCCCGAACGATCTACGGTGATACCCGGCATTTTTTTAATAAGGTCTTCGGCATTCGCATCCGGATTTACTTTAAACTGGCTGGCATTGTACTGAGCCGTATCACCGCGTTGTACCACCGGCGGCACTTTAGCCACCAGCACCACTTCGCCCAGGTCTGTATCCTGACCGGCCATCACCAAATCACCCAGCTCGTATTCCTCCGCCTCCGCCAGCGTAACAAATGAAATGTACTGGCGATATCCCACCGAAGTAACCGACACAATAAAACTATCGGCCGGTAACTGACTTAACCGGAAGTTACCCTGAGCTCCGGTTACCGCATTTTTAACCAGGGTACTGTCTGATTGCTTCATCAGGGTTACCGTGGCACCCGCCAGCGGCATCTTCTTGTCGTTGGTAACCGTTCCCAGAATGGCACCGGTTTGTGCCTGTAAAGTAGTTGATAATAAAGTAGTTACAATTAAAAAAACAATCCAGTGCTTCATAAAAAATTTTTCAGATATCCCATTAGACGATTCCGGACTTTGTATCCTTCGCTGCCTGCTGAACATTTAGAAAACCTTAACAACTTCAACCAACCTAAAAATGTTTACTCAAATCCAATTATCTTGCAACATTAAATGAGCACAGAAATGACGTATAACAAATTGGTATCCATATCCGGCATGGGCGGATTATTTGAATTGATAAGCACTAAAGCGGATGGAGGTATTGTTCGTTCGCTGGAAGATAAAACCACAAAGTTTGTGAGTAACCGGGTGCATCATTTTTCCCACCTGGAAAGCATTGAAATTTATACAGTAAAAGACAATGTAAACCTCGTAGATATTTTTCAGGCGATGGCCGCCAGCAAGGAAACCGTTCCTGCTCACCAGGCGGATACCGCTACCCTGAAAGCTTATTTCGAAAAAGTGTATACTGATATGGATTTCGAAAGGGTGTATGCGAGCGACATGAAAAAAATGATTCGCTGGTTCCATACCCTGAACGAACATAAGATTAAAATTGAACTGTCGGAACACCCTGCAGATGCTGATGCAGAAGCTACCGGTGAAAAAACAACTGCTCCCAAAGCAGTGGCACAACCCAAAGCCGCAGCGGTGAAAAATGCCCCGGCTAAAAAAGTGAATGCCCCCAGAAAGATGGCATAAGCTGTTCCAATAGGTTAGATCTCATCCCACGTTTATGAAATATACTGCCCGGATTGAAAAGGCTGAAAGGCATTTTTTGCCTGCCGATTTTACCGTAACCGACTGGCCTGCACTGGAACCTTACTGCAAGGAACTGCTGGAAAGGCCACTGGAATCAAAGGAAGCCCTGGAACAATGGTTGAAAGACCTGAGTGAACTGGAGGCTGCTGTGAATGAAGATGGTTGCTGGAGGCAGATTCGAATGACGTGTGATACCGAAAACAAAAAGCTGGAAGAGGACTTTAATTTTTACTGCCTCAACATCTTACCCCCGCTGCAACCCTACACCGATGCGCTGAATAAGAAACTGATGGAGAACCCGTTCGTTGAGGCGCTCGATGCCAGCCAGTACGGGCCATATCTAAGGAACATCCGCAAAAACATCGAACTCTTCCGCGAAGAAAATATTCCCTTGCAGGCCGAAGCCAGTGTGTTGCAACAGCAGTACGGACAAATTACCGGTGCCATGAGTATTGAGCATAACGGGAAGGAATACACGATGCAGCAGGCCGCGCAATTTCTTGAGCACCCCGACCGGCAGGTGCGTGAAACCGTGTATCATAAAATTCAGCAGCGCCGGTTGCAGGACCGTGAAGCCCTGAATGATTTATTCAACAAACTGATGAACATTCGTGTTCAGCAGGCACGCAATGCAGGCTTTGCTTCTTA
Organism: Chitinophagaceae bacterium; assembly: GCA_003534175.1. Classification (GTDB taxonomy): domain Bacteria; phylum Bacteroidota; class Bacteroidia; order Chitinophagales; family Chitinophagaceae; genus Ferruginibacter. The sequence continues at coordinate 14,171 of DPFD01000241.1, read as the reverse complement.
CACCGAATACCGCTTCCGGGAGTTAGGCCGTTTCGATTATACTCCGGCTGATTGCTTTTCATTTCATGAAGCCGTAAAGCAGCATGTACTGCCATTAGTCAAACAGATACACCTTCAGAAAAAAGAAACATTACAGGTTGACACCCTGCGGCCGTGGGACCTGGATGCTGAACCTCAGGGAATACCTCCACTGCGCCCTTTCACCAACGGAACAGATTTGTTGCAGAAAACCATTTCCTGTTTCAGTAATATGAACCCTTTCTTCGCAGATTGTTTGAGCACCATGCAGGATATGGGCCACCTCGATCTGGAAAGTAGAAAAGGAAAAGCCCCCGGCGGATATAATTGTCCGCTACCCGAATCCGGTGCTCCCTTTATTTTCATGAATGCCGCCGGGCAGATGAATGATGTTACTACCATGGTGCATGAAGGCGGACACGCCATACATTCCTTTCTGGCACACCCGCTGCCCCTCACCGGCTTTAAGGAGTATCCCATGGAAATTGCCGAAGTGGCCAGCATGGCGATGGAATNNACGATGCCAAAAGTTTGCAGCGGGCCAAACAGCATCAACTGGAACGCGTGATTACCCTGTTTCCCTGGATTGCCATAATTGATGCCTTCCAGCACTGGATCTACAGCCACCCCGGCCATACCAACGAAGAGCGCACGGCGGCCTGGGTTCAGATATTGAACAATTTTGATGATGGGGTAACCGATTACAGCGGACTGGAAACGTATCGTGCCAATGCATGGTTACGGCAGCTGCATTTATTTGAAGTACCGTTTTATTACATTGAGTATGGCATTGCGCAATTAGGCGCTATTGGCTTATGGATGCAGTACAAAAACAATCCGGAAGCAGCGATAGAAAATTATTGCAACGCCCTGCAATTAGGTGCTACAAAAACATTACCGGAACTGTACAGGGCTGCCGGACTTGAATTCGATTTTTCGCCGGAGAAAATTAAGGTGTTAATGGATTTTGTGAAACAGGAGCTGGATGCCTGCGCCTCACTTGCATAATTTACACACACCGGTTACCACCATTTTCACATCATTCTGCCTGAAGCCGCGCGGCAGCTTTACCGTGGGCACCATTACGTCATCGAGGCAGGTAGTAATCTCGCATTCGGTACATAAAAAATGGACATGGTTATCATGATGATGTCCGCCGGCACAATCTTCCTTACACAAGGCGTACAGCACGGCATTATCCGTAGTAGGAATCTGATGGATGATTCCCTTATCGGCAAATGTTTGTAGTGTACGGTATACCGTTACCCTGTCATGCAGCCCTTTCAGTCTGCCTTCAATATCACTGTGCGATAAGGCTCCGCCAGACTGCATAAAAATATGCAACACACTCAGGCGGCTGTCGGTTACGCTTAACTGATATTTCTTTAAAAGGTCTTGCGCATTCATCACGAAGGGTTATTGTTGAATCCGCCCACAAAACGGGTGGAGGTTACTTTTTCGTTCAGCAGCTCACGGATGTCGAGCATCATCTTATCCACTTCATCACTGATGAGTCCGTCGTATATACCCCGCACGCGTCCCATTTTATCCACCAGTGCAAAAAACTGAGTGTGAATGAACTGATCATCGATGTGTTGTGTGGTATCAGGCTTGCCGTTGTCAATCATATATCCTTTCCTGGCCAGAAAATACAGTTGCTCCTTTTCGCCGGTTACAAAGTGCCAGTTTTTATTAGTGTCGGGGGTTTGCGGCATCAACTCACCGAAGGTGTAGGAGCCGTCATCCTTGCGCAACAACTTGCCCTGGATCATTTGTTTTTCATATGCCTTCAGCAACGGAATACTGTCGGTTTCAGGCATACAGGTATGCGATACAATCAGGAATTGCTCTTCATTTTTATATGTGTCGTACACCCTGCGCATATTGGCATTCATTTTCGGACAAATACCCTTGCACGTAGTAAAAAAATACTCGGCTACATACACTTTGCCTTCCACCTGCTTTTTGGTAATGGGCTTGTTATTTTGATTTACAAAACTGAACTCCGGTATTTCGGAGTTGATAACAGCCAGCTTCGATCTGGAAAAATCATATCCGCGCAAGGCGAAAAAAAGAAAACCGGCCACCAACACGGTAAAAAATATCAGGTAAAAAGTAAGCTTATTCATGAGTATATACAATTCGCACAAAGGTACTGCATCCCAACGGGCAGTAAAAATCTGCCTCATTATTTTGCAACAATATTGCAAATTTAAGATTATCTTTGCGCACGATGAAATTAAAAGTGAACTGGGACGGTGTAGGCGTAGCGGCCTCGTTGCTGTGTGCCATACATTGTGCGGTACTCCCGTTGATTTTAACCAGTTTACCTATACTGGGAATAGATTTAATACACGACCCGTATTTTGAGTGGGGTATGATTTTCCTCGCCATTGGCATTGGAGTGTACTCTCTGTATCACGGGTTTATTAAACACCACCGGAGACTATTGCCATTTATCCTCTTTGCTACCGGGGCATTGTTGCTCATCACCAAACAATTGCTGCACGATCAGCAAACACTCTTTTTAATCCTGGCCGTACCATTTATTATTGCGGCACACTGGATGAATTACCGCCTGTGCCATAAAAGTGTTTGCACATCTGAGCACCATAAGCATTAACTTTAAGGATGAAATATTTCCTGCTGATCCTGTTGTTTGCTGCTACAACTTTTACCACCCGCGCACAAAATGCGGAGACGGTAATTCGTTCCATCATGGATGAACAGGTGATGGCCTGGAACAGCGGCAACCTGGAAGCCTTCATGGAACCTTATTGGAAAAACGATTCCCTCGCATTCATTGGGAAAACCGGCATTACCTACGGCTGGAACAACACCCTGAGCCGTTATCAAAAAAGCTATCCGGATGCAGCGGCCATGGGCAAACTGCAGTTCACCATCATACACATACAAAAAACAGGTAAGCATTACCGTTATGTAACGGGAAAATGGATGTTGAAACGCACTGCAGGAGATTTGAGCGGACACTTCACCCTGGTATTCAAAAAAATCAATGGCCGGTGGCTGATTATTTCCGACCACAGCAGCTAACTTATTTCCATTTATTGCGGATGTAGCGAACCACCCACCAGGCGGTGATCACAAACTGAACATAAAACACTCCGTTCATCCATGCCGGTACGGAGCCGATATAAGCCCATTCAAAGTACATCCCCCAGCCCATTTGAAATATCATCCACAGCAGGCCCATGCCAATAGACTGTGCAATGCGCATTAAAAACATTCGCGTGTTCTGAATATCAGACATGAAGTAAAGTTATAACAGATAAGGAATACTGAATAATACACATCCATACCCCCTGCTGATCAACGAATCAACAACCGCTTGAAAGCTGCACTGTCGCCATTGAACACATTAAAATCCACCTTTCCCCGAATGCCATCTACACTACCTGATTCACTGTGCTGCCAGAAATGCCATTGCCGCCCAATGCGCGGGCGATGGGTATCGTAATGTGCTATCCATAACGGATAGTCATCGAAATGCACTTCCAGCCAGGTTTCATAAAAGTGTGGACCGGTATAAATGATTGGCTTTACACCATACGCCTGCTCTGCGGCATCGAGCCAAACTTTCATCGCCGCAATCAATTCAGTTTTGGATACTCCGTTGGTTTCTTCCACATCCAGCACCGGGGGTAAATCTCCTTTTTTCAGTTTTACCTGTTGAATGAAGTGGGCAGCCTGTGCTGCCGGATCAACGGCGGGGTGAANNACGCGCCGCGCACCATACCACTGGCTCTGGCGGCTCTCCAGTTGCGGTTAAAATGATGGTCTTTAATACGCCGTCCTTCCGTAGCTTTTATAAAGGCAAAACCCAGCCGGATGCCTTCTACTTCCATCGCCCTCACATCCTCCCATTGTATTTTATGCTGGTAACGGCTCACATCAATGCCGTGAATATGATATCGCTTGGGGATTGCAATTCCAAACTCACGGTAATGCACACTTGTAGATAATAAATCCTGTCGTGCATAATAAAACGCCACCGCAATCAATGACAACATCACTAACGTTGTAAATATTATCGGACCCNNCTTACGCGCCACTATTTAATGATTTTATGTACCTGTCTTTCTGAAGCATTAAACACTTCCAGATAATACACGCCGCCGGGTAAATCGTTCAGGTTGGGTTGCCAGAAGGCCGCGCCATTCAACAAACTAACGGAGCGTTGCATCAATCGCTGGCCGAGATTATTGAACAGCGATACCCGCACCTGGTTTCCCTGAAAGTTTTGCAGCACTACCTGTACAGGACCGGTTACCGGATTGGGATACACCTGAACGGTAGGAGGTCCGCTCACTATATAAGTTACTTCCTCCACCACGTTATCATCCGACAGCAACCACAGCTCCGGATCTATGAAAGCAGAATCCGGCGTAAACCCGATTTGCTCAATGAAGGTTTGTCCGCTGAAACGATGGTCTACCACCACCGTTTTCCTGAGGTTGCCACTGACAAACTGAATGGGCACCGGCATTTCGTAAAATGAAACGGAGGGATGCGATGTGGTTTGATGCAATTGAAAACGCGCACCGGTTAAACCATACTTACTCCATTGCAACCGGTAGGTGGGATATCCTTCTCCCTCGAACCACTGCCTGAAAAAGGTGGTCAGGTTTTTACCACTCGCCCGTTCGAGATGCTGCACCAGTTGTGGAGTACGGGCGAAGCCATAGGCCAGCGCCGGATCATTCAGGTAGTTGCGCAGTCCGGTGAAAAACGCTTCTTCTCCCAGCATAAAGCGCAACATGTACACCAGGTAGGCGCCTTTGTAATATGATAACCGCGCTGAGAAAATTCTGGAAACACTGGTGGTATCATCCACCTTTACCGAACCTCCGGGTTCCATAGTAATATTATCAATCAGCGCTCTTCGTGTAGGCAACCTCGTTAGTGGGTACTTTTCTTCCATCCAGTAAATAGAAAAGTGAGTAGCAAAACCTTCATTCAGCCAAATGTCTTCCCAGGAACCGCAGGTAACCTTGTTGCCAAACCACTGATGCACCAGCTCGTGCGCTACCAGGGTTTCATCCAGCGTGCCGATAAATGACATGGTCTGATGTTCCATCCCTCCGCTCCAGCTGAACTGTACATGCCCATAGCGCTCATTCATAAACGGATAGGGTCCAAACCAGCGATCGTAATACACCAACTGATCCAGCACCTCCTGTATTTCTGCGATGAAAAAGTTAACATGTTCAGGGTAGCAATAAGAATACATCGGCAGCACTCCATTCGTTAGGGTGGCGGAATGTTGTAACACGGTATAGTTGGTGATGGCAAAGCAAACCAGGTAAGTAGCAATCGGATAACGGTGTTTCCATTGCGTGAGGGTTTGGTCGGTACCCACGGGCGTTTCAAACTGTAACATCCCGTTACTGGCAGCCCGGTATTGCGACGGATGAAGAATAGACACCCGGATGCTGTCGGCCTTATCATTCAGTCCGTTCTTACAAGGCCACCAGTCCATGGAACCATACGGCTCACTCAACGACCACATCACGGGAACGCCTGAGTGAAAACGCTGGGCAAAGGAACCAAAACCATTGTTAGGCGGCACCCCTCGATAGTAAATATGAACAGAATCTCTTTCACCGGCCATTACCGTACGGTTCATTGAAATTTCAACGGCATCACGGGTATGCGTAAACGCCAGTTGGATGTTGCCGTTCTTTACACTGTCTACCGTTAACGCTTCCGACAGGTCCAGCACCAGCAATGACAAGTTATCCAACGCTGTAAAATGTACNNACGGCAGGTGTCATTTCCCAAAAACAATCATAAAAATGTACATCCATCTGCTCCGTGGCGCGGGTGCGGTTTTGCAGCAATACATTGCCGGAACGCAGGCTTTCCAACGTGGATGCTTCTGTAAAATGCTTACATACGGCAGGTTGCGCATAGGCATTATTTATAATAAGAAAAAATGCTCCTACACAGTATAAAAGTATTCGCATAAACACATGAGATTATTGGTAAAAATGGACAATATTTTTTTAAAAAGTACGTTAGATTTGCTCCCTGATTGCAAAAAATCCAATGTCTGATTCGTTGAAAAAATGCCTTTCCCTCTTCCTGTGCCTAGCGGTATTGTTTACTGCCCGCGCATCCACGGTATCAGACACCGGACGGATTCAGGTAGCCCATGCTGAAACCCCTATCTGCACAGAAATATACAAAGCGAATGTGGTATTTCCGAGTATTTTTTCCGGACAAGAAGAAAGAATGAAAACCTACATCCTCCAGTTTGCCAAAAACCGGCGTGATTATGTTATTCGTATGCATCATAAAGGCCGTCGTTATTTTTCAAAGGTGAGCAGCATATTTAAAAAGTACGGGGTGCCCTCAGAGTTCAGGGTATTGATGGCACTGGAAAGCGCGTTCAATGCACAAGCCGTATCCAAAGCCGGTGCGGTGGGCTTCTGGCAATTTATGGACCAGCCCGCCCGGGAGTACGGATTAAAAATTATTGAGAAGCAGCTCCCCGGAAAAAAACCGACAGCCACCCTCAAACCCACGGTTAACTCCAAAGGAAAAACAGTACAGCCCACCGACGACCGTACCCATTTCACCAAATCAACCTACGCAGCCGCCCAATACCTGCGCGACCGCAGCAGGAATTTAAACAACGACTGGTTGCTGATTGCTGCCAGCTACAACTGGGGTGTAGGGAATGTGTGGGCCGCGATGAAAAAAACAAAAATGGAGCAACCCGGTTACTGGGACATTGAGCCATATGTGCCGGCAGAAACCCGCGCCTATGTGTTGAATTTTATCACCCTGAATGTATTGTTCCATAACTATGAGGCCTTCCTCAAAAACGACCTCCGGTTTGAAGACCGTGAAGTAAAGCAACTACTCCTGCCCGTTATCAACCCCACGGCGCAAACCCTGTAAACCCATCCGGAAGAAGTATCTTTGTGGCATGCCCCAGTTTCATGCCGGAGACAGTTTAAATTTATTGCGCAAGCTCACCCTGCGCCGGATATGGAATGGCATTAAAGTATACAGCAGTTTTTACATCAGCCGATTAACCGGTAAACCCATACAATGGGGATTGCCTTTTTCGATATCCTTTGAACCCACCACCAGTTGCAATTTAAGGTGTCCGGAATGCCCGAGCGGCATGCGCAGCTTTACACGCCCCACCGGTATGTTACAGCCGTCGTTTTTTGAGAAAACCATCAACGAAATCCATCGCGATATTTTTTATCTGATTTTTTACTTTCAGGGAGAACCCTATTTGAACCCGCATTTTCTGAATATGGTTCAATACGCCTCCTCCAAAAAAATTTACACCGCCACCTCTACCAATGCACATTATCTAAACGATGAAAACGCCAAAAAAACGGTAGAGAGCGGGTTAGACCGGCTCATTATATCCATTGACGGCACTACACAGGAAGTGTATGAACAGTATCGGGTGGGAGGAAACCTGGAAAAAGTAATTGCCGGGGCCGAGCGTATTGTGAAATGGAAAAAAGAGCTGAAATCGAGTAAACCCTTTGTAATCTTTCAGTTTCTGGTGGTGAAACCCAACGAACATCAGATGAAAGCAGTGCAGGAACTGGGCGCACGCATTGGAGTGGATCAGGTGCGATTTAAAACAGCTCAGGTGTACGATTACGAGAACGATCCGCATCAACTCATACCCGAAAACCGCGCCTACAGCAGATACCACCAAACAGCTGAAGGAAAAAATATCCCCAAAAACAAATTATCGAACCGTTGCTGGAAACTTTGGCACGCAAATGTGATTACATTTGACGGACGGGTTGTGCCTTGCTGTTTCGATAAAGACGCCACACATCAACTGGGGAATCTTCAAAGCGAATCGTTCCGGGAGATATGGAAGAATGAAAACTACCGACAATTCCGAAAATCGTTGATGCGTAGCCGTAAGCAGATAGATATTTGCGCCAACTGCAGCGAAGGCCTCTCCGTTTGGAAATAACTTAACCTCTATGGATAACCTCACATTCAACAACCGCTTGCGCCAGGTAATCTTACTCAGTTTGATTATCCTCATACTACTCGTGTTGTTTGGAACGCTTCGTTCCCTGCTCACAGGCATGTTGGGTGCAGTTACGCTGTACATTCTTACGCGCGGCATGTACTTCCAGCATACCATGAAACACAAGTGGAACAAATCGCTCACTGCATTTTTGTACATCTTCGGTTTCCTGATTATTGTGGCGATACCCATTTACATGAGTGTGCAGCTGGTATCTCCCAAAATCAATGAGCTACTTAAAAACCAGGATGCCATCATGAACAGTTTGAAAGGTTTTTCAGACCGCGTATATAGTATGACCGGCTTCCGGGTGTTATCTGAATCTAATGTGCAGAATATTTCAGAGAAAGTAACCAGCCTGATACCCCAGTTGCTCAACAGCACGGCCAATGTATTCTCCAACCTGTTGCTCATGTTCTTTATTTATTACTATATGCTGATGAACGGGCTGGAGATGGAGAAACAACTCACCCGTATGGTACCGCTGAAGAAAAGCAACATCGACCAGCTCACCTCAGAAACCAAGATCATGGTAAAGGCCAATGCCCTGGGCATCCCTATCATCTGTGCGGTGCAGGGAATCTTTGCCACCCTGGGTTACTGGATATTTGGAATTGAAGACTGGGGTTTATGGGGATTTGTAACCGGGGTGCTGGCATACTTCCCCATCATTGGTACGATGGCCGTATGGGTACCGCTGGTAATCTATCAGTTTTCAGTGGGAGATACCGGGCCGGGTATCGGACTCACCATCTACAGCATCATTGTTACCGGCAATGTGGATTACATCACCCGGTTGGGACTAATGAAAAAAATGGGCAATGTACACCCGCTGGTAACAGTAATGGGTGTAATTGTAGGGTTGGGCCTGTTTGGGTTTATCGGGTTGATATTTGGTCCGTTACTCATCAGCTACCTGTTTATTTTAATTAAAATTTATGTGAATGAATTCTCTGAAACAGAGGATTTATGACAGATGTTTCCCACCTTTGCAGCACGAATATGGGCATTGAAGAAGATATTAAGCAACAACAGTTCAGAAATCCTTATCAGAAAGGACTCATCAACATCATTTTTACCTTCAACTGGCTGAACGAAAGGTTGAGGAGTATTTTGAAACGTGAAAAAATCACCGAACAGCAGTTTAACATCCTGCGCATTTTGCGGGGTGCCGGTAAACCTATTTCCACTTTACAAATCAGGCAGCGGATGTTGGATAAGGCCAGTGATACCAGCCGTATCGTAGACCGCCTTGTACTAAAAAAACTCGTAAAAAAAGAAACCTGCACCAACGATAAGCGACTGGTGGATGTGTCCATCACCCCGGAATGGTTGTCTTTGCTGGAATCGTTGGACCGATACGCCCATGAAATGGATGCCCTGATTGGCAACCTCACTCCCGAAGAAGCTCAAATGCTAAATACCCTGCTCGATAAAATCAGAAAAGGAAAATAGTTTTTAATCCTCCGGCCTGTTTCGGCCCCTTATTTTCAGACCTACATCAGCACCTCACTCGCACACTCCTCTGTAATCCGCTACTGTGGCTGATTATGTGAAGAAAATGCGTTACCATTTTTTTAACATCAAAAATCGTGCAATTTTTTTCTAAATGTAGACAGGGTGTTGTATTTTTATCCAACCAAGCATCTAACCGCTGTAATTCCGTAAACCTTAAACCGCTTTTTTATGGCACTACATCAAAGTTTACAGCAAAAACTGCTACAAAAGCTATCCCCCCAACAAATTCAGTTGATGAAACTGCTGCAGGTTCCTACAGCCGTGCTGGATGAGCGTATTAAGGAGGAAATGGAAGAAAATCCTGCCTTGGAACAGGGTGAAGAAGAGGTTAGCGAAAATGAATTTGACCTGGAGGATGAATTGCACCCGCAGGAAGAAAGCGAGCCCGACGGCAGTGAGGAGGATTATGACAATATCGACATCACTGAATATGTGCAGGATGGAGACGATGAAATCGGCGATTACAGGCTAAGGGATGACAACTACCCGGAAATAGACGACAACAGAGTGATACCACACAAGGTGGAAACTACCTTTATTGAGCTAATGCTTCAGCAACTGGGCATGTTACAAATGCCCGACAAGGAGCGTAAAATTGCCGAGCACATCATTGGCACGTTGGACGATGACGGGTACCTGCGCCGTGAACTCAATGCATTAACCGACGACTTAGCCTTCCGCCAGAATATTGATACCAATGAGGATGAGTTGATTGAAATCATCCAGAAAATTCAGCAATTCGACCCGCCGGGAGTTTGTGCGCGCTCCCTGCAGGAATGTTTGCTCCTGCAACTCTACCGCAAATCCAATCCGGATAAAACCACTGAAAATGCCATCCTGGTATTGGAGAAATATTTTGATGAGTTTACCAAGAAGCATTATGAAAAAATTCAGCGTGGACTGAATTTAGACGATGAACAACTCCGCGCAATCATTCGAGTGATTGTAAAGCTGAACCCCAAGCCCGGCGGAAACATCGGAGGCGGATCCCTGAAAGGAGAAAACTACATCATCCCCGATTTCTTTATTGTAAACAACAACGGCAAGCTTGAGTTATCACTCAACAGCAAAAACGCTCCCGACCTGCGCATCAGCGAAGGATACCGCGATATGCTGAAAGATTATGAACGCGGTGCCAAAAAAGATAAGCGCCAAAAAGAAGCCGTGTTATTCATCAAACAAAAAATTGATTCGGCCAAATGGTTTATCGATGCCATCAAGCAACGTCAGAATACGCTCCTCAACACCATGGAGGCCATCATGAATTATCAGTATGATTTCTTTGTAACGGGAGATGAAACCACGCTAAAGCCGATGATTCTGAAAGACGTTGCCGAAAGAACCGGACTCGATATTTCAACCGTGAGCCGCGTAGCCAATTCCAAGTTTGTACAAACCGAATTTGGCACGTACCGTTTGAAGTTTTTCTTCAGTGAAAGTTTGCAAACAGAATCAGGCGAAGAAGTGAGTACCCGTGAGGTGAAAAAAATCCTGAATGATTTAATTGACGAAGAAAGCAAGAAGCATCCGTACAGCGATGAAAAACTTACCGAGTTATTACAGGAAAAAGGATATAATATTGCACGCAGAACAGTAGCCAAATACAGGGAACAACTGAACATACCGGTTGCCCGTTTAAGAAAAATATTATGATGAGGAGTGGCAAAAACGATGTATCAGCCGTGCACCCTGCGTACAACACGCATCCAACCCTATTTGACAAGGTGTTCGGTTATGCCGTTTCTGTTATCCTGCATCCTATCTTCATTCCGATGTATGTGGCGTACTTTTTACTGTACATACATCCCGGTGCCTTCACCGGTTTTTCAGCATACGATAAATTAAAAACGTTCAGCATCATTGGCATCAATGTAGTGTTGTTTCCACTCATTGCCACCTTGCTGTCGAAGGCCGTTGGGTTTATTGATTCCATTCAACTGCACACCCGGAAAGACCGTATCATTCCGCTCATCGCCGCCGGCATTTTCTTTTTCTGGGCGTACCTTGTTTTTAAGGAACAACATCAATACCCGCTGATGCTGGTTGCTTTTTTATTGGGCATTTTTCTGGCATCCTCTGCCGGATTAATGGCCAACATCTTTTTTAAAGTGAGCCTACATGGTATTGGCATGGGCGGCTGGTTAGGGTTCTTTTTAGCCCTGCTCCTGAACGGAGAATTACATATGGCCTGGCCTCTGGCGCTGGTGATTGCCCTTACCGGCCTCGTTGCCACTGCCCGGCTGATGATCTCTTCCCACACACCGCGTGAAATTTACTACGGCATTGTAATCGGCATCCTCTCGCAATGGGCGGCTTTGATTTTCACAGGAATTTAATATATATTTTTTTTGATACGTTTTAAGAAGCGAGTAATTTGTTGCGCTAATCAGCCATGCTGTGAAGCATCCACCTTTTAATTCAAAAAAATTAAACCCACATTTATGAAGTTCGTTTTTACCCTTTTTCTTTCCTGCGTTACACTATGCACTTTGGCCCAGAACAGGGTGGGCCATCTGAGTATTTTCTCAGAAGACGGCGACAAGTTTCAATTGTATTTAAACGGTGAACTGATCAACGAAGAGCCGATGGCCAACCTTCGGGTAGAAGATCTCCCTCAACCTTTTTACAATGCCAGGATTGTATTTGAAGATCCTGCTAAAACAGAGTTGAAAAAACAACGCCTCATGATTGAAGATGTAGACGGCAACCTGATGGATGTAACCTACAAAATCAAGCGTGATAAAAACATGAGCACTAAAATGAAACTGAATTATTTTTCTTCAGTGCCTGTTCAGCCTGATTTTATTCCGGCATCCAATGTACACGTGATTCATTATGGTTCACCCCGCCGCAACGAACCCGGTGTAAACATGGGCGTGAACATGGGTGGTGTAAACATTGATGTTTCCATTCAGGATCCCAATATGCAGGTAACCACCCGCGAGCAGAGAACTTATTCTGAAACGCACAGCACACAGGCTCCTGCACCCAGAGGTTGCCGCAACCGCTATGCCATGTCGGGCACCGATTTCAACAATGCATTGCAAACCGTAAAGAAGCAAAGTTTTGATGACACCCGTTTAAAAGTGGCCAAACAGGTTGCGAGTGCCAACTGTTTATCGGTTCAACAAATTAAACAGATTGCCTCTGAATTAAGTTTTGAAGAAGGCAAACTGGATTTTGCAAAGTTTGCGTATGATTATTGCACAGACACCAAAAATTATTTTAACCTGAACGATATTTTTTCTTTCAGCAGCAGTGTAGATGAGTTAACGAATTATATTTCGAATAAGCAATAATCCTGCATACCTGCTGATACAACCAGAGTGAATGAATGCAGTATCGATGCAATATTTCTGAAGGCGCGGATGTAAACACCCAACAGAACACCTTCATAGCATAATGAAAATGTATATCATGTAGTGTTGCACTCATTTTTATTACAACCGACTGCAGAATATCAGCAACCCCAAACCCCTGCACCATCTTAAAAACGAATAAGCCCCGTCCAATAACGGGGCCTATTCTTGTCCTGTAGTGCCTAACAAAAAACACTTATGTGCTGTTCAGTAACCATTCCGGTTATCTCAACGATGCAAAATTATATGTCAGGAGAATAAAAAGTGAAGCAGGTGTTTTTCACGGTTATTCTCGTGTAGTAGTAAGGGTTAGTTATTATAATAGCGTTTAAATGCTTATAAAATTGTGTTCAGCCCTGCACTTTTTTAAAATTTTGCAATACATCTTACAATAACCCAATATATAATCGAAGTTTTACGCGGTTGACGCAGGACTTTTACGTGCACGCAGCGACAGATGGGCGATATAAATACTGATGACCATGATCACCGCCGCCAACAGGAATGCCGCTCCCGGAAAATACACCGGCGCCTGCTTTGCAGTAAACGCAGCAAAGAGGCCGGTCATCAATGGCGGACCAATAATGCTGGTGAGGCTGATTAAACTGGTGAGTGTTCCCTGCAATTCGCCCTGCTCCTGTGTAGGCACCTGTTCAGACAATAACGATTGCAAGGCGGGGCCGCCCAGTCCTCCCAAACAGTACGGAATCAGAAACACAAACATCATCCACGAAGTGCTGGCAAAGGCAAATAAAATCAACCCCAGAAAATACATCCAGAAACCGAGGTACACGCTCTTTACATTTCCCAGCCGGGGATGTACAATTCTTATCAAGAGGCCCTGCACCAGCGCTACCAGCACGCCTACCACACCCAATGAAATACCAATCATGGTTTCATCCCACTGAAACTGTTCTATGGTGAAAAAACTCCAGGTGCTTTGTACCGCGTGCGATGCCACATACACTAAAAAGAAAGTGAGCATCAATCCGAGCATCCCCTTGTACTTCTTTAAACTCTTCAGCGCTCCAAAAGCATTGGCGCGTTTCCAGCTGAATGCCCTGCGGTTTTCACGGGGCAGCGATTCGGGCAGAAAAAAATATCCGTACAACCAGTTCAGAAAACTTAAACCGGCCGCTACCATAAACGGAACCCGCGGGCCAAAGGTGCCCAGCAATCCTCCAATCACCGGACCAATTATGAATCCGAGTCCGAACGCCGCTCCTACCAGT
>DPFD01000076.1 GCA_003534175.1 Chitinophagaceae bacterium | reverse complement strand
AGGATGGGTTACAGTCGGCTATCCAGAAAATCGGCTACCCGGTGGTGATTAAGCCCATCAGCGGAAACCATGGAAAGGGTGCCACCACCAACATCATCAATTGGGATCAAGCTGTTAAAGCTCTGGCAGAAGCTAAAGTGTACGGCAGAAGTGTAATCTGCGAAAAGTTTATCACCGGATACGATTTCCGGGTACTGGTCATCAACAACAAATTTGTATGTGCCGCACTGCGTACACCCGCCTCCGTTATAGGAGATGGTGTTCATACTATTGAGTGGCTGGTGAATGAAACCAATAAAGATCCCCGCCGCGGTTACGGTCATGAAAAGGTGCTTACCCAGATCAAACTGGATACATTCACCCAAAAAATGCTGGATGATAAAGGCTATACCCTTGAAACCATTCCGGCTGAAGGGGAACTCGTGTTGCTGAAACCCACCGCTAACCTCTCTACCGGAGGCACCTCCACCGATGTTACCGATGAAGTTCATCCTTCCAATATTTTCATGTGCGAAAGGATCAGTAAAATTATCGGACTGGATATATGCGGTATCGACATCATGGCACCAAACTTACGGTTACCCATAACCGAAAATGGAGGAGCTGTGCTGGAAGTGAATGCAGCCCCCGGCTTCCGAATGCACATAGAACCTTCCGAAGGCATTGGAAGGAATGTGGCGGAACCGGTTGTAGATATGCTGTTCCCGCAGGGCAGCAACGGACAAATCCCCATCATTGCCATCACCGGCACCAACGGAAAAACCACTACCACCCGCCTTACGGCGCATATTGCCAAAGCTGCCGGTTATAAAGTAGGATTCACCACCAGCGATGGGGTGTATATTCAGAATCAGCTGATGATGAAAGGAGATTGTACCGGACCGGTATCCGCACAGTTTGTACTTAAAGACCCTACTGTTGATTTTGCGGTACTGGAATGCGCCCGGGGAGGCTTACTGAAAGCAGGACTGGCATTTCAACAATGCGATATAGCCGTGGTGACGAATATATCTNNATATCGGACTGGGTGGTATCAGCACCATTGAACAAATGGCCAAAGTAAAAGCCGTGGTACCGGAAACCGTAAAGAAAAACGGATTCGCCATTTTGAATGCAGATGATGACCTGGTGTATGAGATGCGCAAAAACCTGCATTGCAACATCGCATTGTTCAGCATGAACGAAAACAATCCGAGGATTCAAAAACACAGCAAGCAGGGAGGTTTTTCAGCCGTGTATGAAAACGGTTATGTCACCATTATGAAAGGTGCCTGGAAAATCAGGGTGGAGAAAGTGGCGAACATTCCCATAACGTATGGAGGTAAGGCCACTCACAACATCATGAACACCTTGCCTGCCATACTGGCCACGTACCTGTATCGCAACATTACGGTAGAGGATATCCGACAATCGCTGCAAACCTTCACGCCTAGTCCGAACCAAACCCCGGGCCGTTTAAACCTGTTTGAATTCAAACACTTTAAATTCCTGGTTGATTATGCACACAACCCTGCAGGTATGCAACTGCTTTGTGATTTTGTGGAGAAAATGGATGGCACTCCTAAGGTGGGTGTAATCAGTGGCACCGGCGACCGCCGCGATGAAGACATCCGTGAAATCGGTCGTATTTCTTCCCGCTATTTCGATGAAATCATCATCCGGCAGGATAAAAACCTGCGCGGCCGTTCCGCCGAAGAAATTGTAAAACTGCTGGTGGAAGGTATCAATGAAAACAAAGACAAAAAAATACCCGTAACCATCATTTATAATGAAAAAGAGGCCATTATGCATGCCTATAATACTGTAAAACCCGGATCACTGATTACTATAATGTGTGATGTGGTGGCTGAGGCCCTTGATTTAATCAAGGATTTGAAGGAAAAGGAGGATAAAGAGTAAAAAATGTTTGGTTCACTTTCTTACTTATACTATTTTTGCACTCCCTAATAAACCGGGTAACTGGGTTATGGTGTAATGGCAGCACTACAGATTTTGATTCTGTCTGTCTAGGTTCGAGTCCTAGTAACCCAACTAAAGCCGCTGAATCAGCGGTTTTTTTTATGCCTGTTCCGAAGTGATTTATATGTTTCGAACATAGATGTGTTTAATATTGGCTTTTCCTGTTTCCCGTTCGTGAATTTCAAATTTTTTCATGCTTTTCAGCAAAGGCAACAATTTGGGGAACCCGTAATTGCGGGAATCAAAATCCGGTTTTTTCTTGAGTACGAGATTGCCGATATCTCCCAGAAAAGCCCAGCCGTTCTCGTCTGCTAAAGCTGTAATGCTGTCTCTGAACAGCTTAATCACACTGGGTTCAATCTTGCTCAGCGGACTTTTCTTTTCTTCTTTAGTTCTTTTGGCTTTTTGTTTTTCACCTGAGGCTGAATCCTGTTTCTGCAATATTTCGAGGTAGATAAATTTTTCGCAGGCGGAAATAAAGGCAGCAGGAGCTTTTTTCTCCCCGATACCAATCACCATCATACCGGCTTCTCTCAACCGCGTGGCCAGCCGGGTAAAATCACTGTCGCTGGAAACAATACAGAACCCCTCCACTTTTCCGGTGTATAAAATATCCATGGCATCAATAATCAGCGCGCTGTCTGAGGAGTTTTTACCGGTGGTGTAACTGTATTGCTGTACAGGGGTTATTGCATGTTCCAGTAAAACTTTCTTCCATCCGGAGGCGTTGGGCCTTGTCCAGTCGGCGTAAATACGTTTAAACGTAGGGGTACCGTATTTTGCAATTTCTTCGAACATTTCCACGAGGCCTGAATACGGCACGTTGTCGGCATCAATCAACACTGCCAGCCGGAGGTCTTTAGTTTCCATAACTGTATATTTTATTTGAACGGATATGCCTCTAAAGATACAGGCTTATGATGAATGTTCCACATTTGTTTGTATCGGCAAAAGCACAAACTAACGTTAAGGTATAAACGCAATTACTGCGGCATGATTTCCGTCAGCACCTCTCCTGCTGCCGCTCCGGGAGTATCGATGTACAGCATTTGGGAAAGTGTAGGAGCAATATCGGTTACATGGGCACGCCGGAATGATTTTCCTGCCGGAACCCGCCATCCGTACCAAAGCAGCGGCACCCGGGTGTCGTAATTAAACAGAGATCCATGCTCCGTTCCCTGCGGTTTGTAATCTACGTAAGAGGGTTTTAAAATCACCTGAATATCCCCGCTGCGGCGTTGATAGTAGCCCGCTGCAATCCTGTCGCGGTACATGGCTGGCAATACCGCTTTATGCAATTGTTTGAGGGGTATGGCGTGAACCACTTCCGGATTGTTCAGTAGATATTGGATGAGGGTATCGTACACTACTTCACGCGGAATTTTCAGACTATCTATTTTCTGATTGTTCAGAAAAAACTGAAAGCCGTAGTAGTCAACCAGCAAACCCGGAACGCCGAATTTTTTCTGGAGAAACTGATCTACCTCGCGATCCATCCCATAAAAATTTACAGCCCCGGCACTGAGGTTTTGATCTGCCATATACGACGGACTGTACGGAGCTGCATGATCAGCCGTTAAGAAAACCAGGTATTCGCCGGCTCCCGCGTGCTGGTCGAGGTACTGTAATAAACTTGCCAGGTCACGATCTAAGCGTAGGTACATATCAGCCACTTCAGGCGATTGCGGACCAAACTCATGGCCGGCATAATCGGTAGCAGAAAAACTGATGCACAACATATCAGTGTTTCCCTGTTTACCCAATTGCTCATGTTGGAGCAGCCATTCAGCGAACTGAACGGTATAGGTATTGGCCGCAGGGAGATACCTGAATTTTTTATATCCATCTTTGGGATTTGGCTGTACCTGATAAGGAAATCTTGCAGGTTTTCCGGAAATCAACGGGTGTTTGTGTTTTTCATTTTGGGCAGAAGAAGAAATGTGTATCGAATGTTCGAGTGGTGTCCATGCTGTCTTCAAATATTCATCGGTCAGCTTTTGCTGATTGAATTGTTTCACCCATTCGGGCAACTCCCGGTAATAATAAGAACTTGAAATCATGTTCCCGGTACTGTCATCAAACCAAAACGCCCCGTTGCCTGATCGGCCGG
>DPFD01000271.1:3301-3502 GCA_003534175.1 Chitinophagaceae bacterium | reverse complement strand
CCAAACGACTGGGCTTACCGCATGAAGTGGCCAAGGTGGTTGCATTTTTATTAAGTGAAGATTCGTCTTACGTGAACGGACAAACGATTGCCATTGACGGAGGGGAGTCGAATTTGTATGGTAATGCCTCCTGATTCATTTAAAATAGTTGTTTTATGTTGATTCGTTTCATTAGGATGCTTGCACCCACCACGGGTGCCA
>DPFD01000271.1:0-3296 GCA_003534175.1 Chitinophagaceae bacterium | reverse complement strand
GTGATGGCTTGGATTGGCGGATTGAAAGCTTTTCAATACGAAGCTGATGGTATCGTGCCTTTTGTGGCCAATAGTCCGCTCATGAATTTCTTCTACACAAAAAATGCTCCGGAATATACCCTGTATAAAAATCCGGAAGGTAAAACGGTACAGAAAAATATTGACTGGCACGAGGAGAACGGGACGTACTTGTTTTCCTACGGATTAGGGGCAGTGATTATACTGATTGGTTTAGCTACTGTGTTGGGCATCTTTTATCCTATGGTAGGGATGTGGGGAGGCATACTCACCTTTGGGATGTCTTTGCTTACACTGTCTTTTCTGATTACCACACCCGAAGTGTATGTGCCTGATCTTGGCGGCGATTTTCCAACGCCTCATCATGGTTTCCCGTATCTGTCGGGTGCCGGCAGGCTGGTACTGAAGGATGTCATTATGATGGGAGCCGGTTGGGTATGTGCAGCAGATGGTGCACGGAGGTTGCTTGCTGCAAGAGAAGCATCGAATGGTTAATACCATGTTTTTTGGAGCAAATAATGAAAGTCGGCTGAATGCATAGGCGCATATATCTCAACAGCATAATTATGCCGGGCACTTAAAGGTTTACAGAATCTGTATGCCTGCAGAGGGAAGTGTTTGGGCATTCGATAACATATTTTAATTATTTTTAGGATGTTCAATGCGAACATGCATTCTGAAATTTTAAGTATGCGATTGAGGATAAGTACCAAGTTTGTTGTGCTGATAAGTTTACAGTTGTTTGGCAACGGTACAGTGTATGCGCAAAATCATGAGGAGATTCGTCAGCAGGCATTCCGGTATTACATTGCCGGAAAAAATGACTCAGCCCTGCATTATTTTCGGTTGGCGTATTCGCTTGCTCCACCGGAAAACAAGGCCCTGAATTTGTATTATCTTGGCAGTACTGCTTATAATTTGAATCAACTCAACGATGCACTTCATTATTTACAGGCATGTACACAGGTGCCGGATACCTTCCGCCGAATTTCGCTTTCATCTCCTCAAAGGGAAGCCGCTTTGTTGCTCTTGGATGTGTGCAGTCAGCAAGAGAATTATAAAGAAGTAATTACCTGGGCAAAGAATATTGAAGAACGGTTTAATACCAGAACCGGTTGCAGTACCGGGCGCTATGAAGATCAAATGGAAATTACTTTTAAAAAGGCACGGGCTTACTACTATGTTGGAGAAACAGACAGCGCAATTTCTATACTCACACCGTATATGTTTTCTGAGGAAGAGCAATTGATACTCGATAGTGGAATATATCAATCTTACGTTCAAACATATCTTAGATGGTTACTGGAAAAACATCCCGATCAAAGGTATCTCAAACAGAAAATAGAAAATACAGTCAATAGTATTCAAGTTGATTTACTAACGAATGATTGCGAAGAGGATATGAATAACGGATTCACTCACGTAAAAGCATACACGCAGTTTATGGGTATCTCATTATCTCTGATTGATATGTCAGTGCCATTACACACTTGGGGCGGACCCGATAATCATCCTTTTAGAAATTCTGTAATTCAGCAACGCGTGCGCAACGGCAATCTGTATAGATTAGTTATGTCTTTACCGGCTGCATCTGAATAGCGCTCCTATACAACAGGGAAATAAAAATTCCGGCAGACTGTATTTGCAGTTAGTACTAAATGAAATTGAAAAGTTTCTTTACGTTTATTCAAACCATCTAACGAGTACCCGGTAAATTGTAATTGCCCATTCGGCCTTCACTTCAAACTGCCATTTTTGACGTTTCAGTGATGGAGTTATTTTTTGGAATGCCCGGTTTTAAAGACATTCCCTTTGTACCTCCCGTACACCCTCCGTTTCACTTTTGCTTGGGGCATCGGGAAGTGAAACAACTGCCGTTGCCCCCTTCGTGTATGCTCCACCAATTTTTAACTCAAATGCACTAACTTGCGCCTCGTTATCTCCGCTTTGGCGGACCGGTATATATCCGGATTTTTATTCATGCAATTTGCATTTTATGAAAGAAGTATATGTTTTGTCGGCCGTACGCACGCCCATTGGCAGTTTCGGCGGTTCATTGAAATCGCTTTCCGCTACTCAGTTGGGGGCTATTGCCATTCGTGGTGCGGTGGAAAAAGCAGGCATCAAGCCTGAAATGGTTCAGGATGTGCTGATGGGTTGTGTGCTGCAGGCTAATTTGGGACAGGCTCCGGCTCGTCAGGCTGCAAAGTTTGCCGGATTACCTAATCAGGTGAATTGTACAACCGTAAATAAAGTATGTGCCAGTGGTATGAAAGCCATTTCGATGGGTGCTCAAAGTATTATGCTGGGAGATGCCGATGTGGTGGTGGCCGGTGGTATGGAAAGCATGAGCAATATTCCATTCTATTTGCCCGATATGCGCTGGGGAAATAAATACGGAAATGTATCTGCTATTGATGGTTTGGCCAAAGATGGTTTAACAGATGTGTACGATGGNNGTACCTGCGGTGTAACCCGTGAAGATCAGGATGCTTTTGCCATTGAAAGTTATAAGCGTAGTCAGGCTGCCGTAAACAACGGTTTATTTGCCGCCGAAATAGTTCCGGTTGAAATTCCTCAGCGAAAAGGAGATCCGGTGGTATTCAGCAAAGATGAAGAGCCTTTCAATGTAAAGTTTGATAAAATCCCTTCCCTCAACAGTGCCTTTATAAAAGGAGGAACGGTAACTGCCGCCAACGCTTCTACCATGAACGATGGTGCAGCCGCTCTCGTATTGATGAGCAAAGATAAAGCTGAATCACTCGGGTTAAAGCCCATCGCCATCATCCGCGGATATGCCGATGCAGAGCAAGAGCCAGAGTGGTTTACTACAACACCTTCACTGGCTGTGCCTAAAGCAGTAGAGAAGGCCGGATTGAAAATGGAGGATATTGCCTATTTCGAACTCAACGAAGCTTTTGCTGTAGTGGGTATCGAAAACTCCCGCCGCATGAAACTGGATCCCGCCAAAGTAAACGCCCGTGGAGGTGCCGTAAGTATTGGCCACCCGCTGGGATGCAGTGGTGCCCGCATCATAGTTACCCTCATCCATCTCCTGCAGCAGGAAAAAGCACGCTATGGTGCTGCCGGTATTTGCAATGGTGGAGGAGGAGCATCTGCCATGGTGGTAGAAAGCATCCACTAATCTTTATCTTTAATCGTATTAACAAACGAACCTATAGTTATAACTATGCGACAAATAGCATTCCGTGAAGCCCTGCGCGAAGCCATGCAGGAAGAAATGAGAAGAGATGAAAGTGTGTTCCTGATGGGAGAGG
>DPFD01000032.1:3852-8380 GCA_003534175.1 Chitinophagaceae bacterium | reverse complement strand
CCAGGCACAGATACCTATGGAGCAAACACAGGCAGGGCAGATACGCGAGGGCAGGGAACAAAAAACCGACATGAGCAAAATGAACATCAATAAAGATGAGATTGATGCCGCGGGAGATGATTATGCTGCCAATGAAAAAGATTATTATGATCCATCCGCTCCGGTGAAACAAATGCCGGTACGCGTTGAGCCAAAAATTGGAAGAAATGACCTTTGTCCGTGCGGAAGCGGCAAGAAATTTAAACAATGCCACGGTAAAGATTTGTAAACAAACATTCGCATAAGTATATGAACATAGCCGGATATATCGACCACACCATCCTCAAACCCACCACGCTGTTGGCGGAAGTGGAGCAACTCTGTAAAGAAGCGGTAGAACATCAGTTTGCGGCTGTGTGTGTGCCGCCCATGTTTGTAAAGCATGCCAAAACGTTTACAGGCGGTTCCGGTGTAGAGGTTGCTACCGTTATCGGATTTCCGTTCGGTTACTCAGCTATTGAAGCGAAGGTGGCCGAAACGGCACTGGCTATTGTAGACGGAGCCGATGAACTGGATATGGTGATCAATATTGCGGCGTTAAAAAACAACGACTGGCAATATCTGGTGAAGGAAATCAATACCATCATGCCATTGATTCAGCAAAAGAACAGGGTGTTGAAGGTGATTATTGAAAGTGGCGTGCTTACCGATGAAGAAATCATCCGCTGCTGCGAGATATATGGATTAGCCGGTGTGCATTATATGAAAACATCTACCGGGTATGCCGAAAAAGGCGCCAGCACCCATGCGGTTAAACTCATGCGCGCTCATCTGCCGGAACATATTAAAATAAAGGCCAGTGGAGGCATCAGATCCTACGATTTTGCGAAGGAGCTGATTGATGCCGGTGCCAACCGCATTGGTTGCAGTGGAAGTGTGAAAATTATGGAGGAAGCCGCCCGGGCCTCCGGCGAATAAAAAAAATAGCTTTACATTTATCTGCCCAATTGTTGAAGATGAAATTATCTGTTGCATTTATTCTTATATCCTTCTTATCAGGTTCGGCAACATTTGCCCAAACGGCTATGGTGGATTCTGCACAGAAAGTGAACAATGTAACGGTATTGAAAGATCCGCGGTTAGATGAGTTGGCGCGTAAAATGAGTGAGTATAATGAACTGATGAATCTGCGCAAGGCAAGAACGGGTAAGGGTTACCGTTTGATGGTGCTCACCACCAGCGACAGGGCGCAGGCCATGAGCGTTCGTACCAGTTTAATACAACAGTTCCCCGATCATAAGGTGTATATGATTTTTCAGTCTCCTTTCATCAAGTTAAAGTTTGGAAATTTTGTAGAAAAGAAAGATGCGGAAGACGTACGTAAACAACTCATAAAGTCAGGCATCATAACCGGCAATATATATATCCTCCCTGAAACCATTGAAGTTAAGCCGGAAGCTGCATTGTCCGAGGAAGAATAAACTTTTTTTCGTATACCCACACTCATTTGGTTACATTTGTTGCCTAACAAATAATCTAATGAAATTTTTACTAAGTCTGTTGGTATTCATCTGCACCTGGTTGGCGGTAGATGCTCAAACTCCACGTGTAACCTGGGGTGAACCTATTAAAGTTAAAAAGGGGTCTACCGAATTGGATATTATTCACGTAGACAAATCAGGAATTTTTTTACAGGAGAATCATATTGTGGTCAGGAGGATGGCCTTTTTAGGTCCGCCTTCTAAAGTGAGTGGTACATTGATAAAACTCGATAAGAATTTAGATGAGGTGTACAGAAACTCATTTGATAAAGAACTCAAGGGTAAAGAATTTGAGTGTTTAATCTTTGCCAACAATAAAATGTTTTTGTTTGCTACCGCGGTAAAAAAAGGAACCAAGGCCCTTGAATTGTTCGGTACAGAATTAGATAAAACTTCCGGCGAACAAAAAGGCGAGTGGAAAACAATCATGACCGTTAAAAGTACGGAGGGTGCGAGAGATATCCTTTTTTCTATCCGGCCTAACCCGGATAGCACTGCAATTGCATTGGCCACAGCCGTTGAATATGCCGACAGAGCAGAGTTTAGTCTCTCGCTGATCAACGATAAATTAACATTAGCGGGCAAAACACTGGAAGTGAATTATGCAGTTGATCCGAAAGAGTTTGTGTTAGAGGAAATGTTGTATGCACCTGACGGAAGCGTACTGGTGGTGAATAAAATGATGGAGTATAGGGAAGGTAAAAAGAAAAAGAATAAGTTTCTAGATTTTAAGGAGTACGACATCAGGTTGTTTGATAAGGATGGTAAAATGATTAGCCAGGTAAATGTAGATGGTGGTGATAGTCGTCACATCATACAAAGCAAGGTGGTGTTGAAAAAAGATGGTAATTATACCCTCGGAGCATTTTACAGCAAACAGAAGAAAGGTTCTATTCACGGGTTGTTGTTTGTAACCATTGATGGAAAAACAGGAGCAGTACTGAATAAAGGTGGCNNGTTGGTGGCCAATGCGGAAGAGGGTGATGATGATGAGGAGGAAGAATCCAGGAAGGAAGCAAAAGAAAGACGTCGCTTGGAAAAATTGCAGGAAGACGATGATAATATTTCGAGCCGGTATAAAATAAAGGATATACTCTCTTTAGAAAACGGCAGTTTCATGCTGATGGCTGAACAATACCATACCTACACCGTAACAAACATGAATGGAGGAGGAGGTACCGGTATGGGAATGGGTGGAACTACCACTACCACTTACAGTGTTCACGGAAATTTATTGTTCGTAAAGGTGAGCGCTGAAAATGCAGTGGAATGGATGCAGATGTTGCCCAAAAAACAAGTGTCTGAAATTGCTCGTAATTCATCTCCGCAAGGATATGGATTAAATATGAGCATATTCATCAACAGAATTCCGGCAACGCATGGTAGCGTGGGAACGATGATTAATCCAAACAATGGCAACATTTTAATATTCTTCAATGATAATCCGAAAAACAGCGGGGTTACCAGTGCAGGTCAAAAAGCCAAGGTAATGAGTAAGGTGGCCAAATCTGATTGTTTTATGCTGGAAGTAAACCAGGCTACAGGAAATTACAAAAGAAAGATGTTGTTCACCAATGATGATATTCCGGATGCAATGCCTTCCATGGGTTCCCAAATTGGCAACACCTATTACATGACGGGTAAACGCATGAGGATAGGAAAAACATTGATTGCGGTGGCAAAAATTACCATCAAGTAAAATAATCCATCACCAGTATAATTGAAGCGGCAGGATATCCTGTCGCTTTTTTATGTGGTAAAATGAAGTATGCTACAGTGTACCATCGAGAATTAAAACGGCACAAACTTGATTCGGTGGAAAGGTTAAACTTCAGTAATTTTAAACCATATGAAATCCCTCATTCAGCAATTGGCCGAAAAGTATCAGGAGGATTGTGTTTCCATGCGGCATCACTTGCATGCCCATCCCGAACTCAGTTTCGAAGAGCACGAAACCTCAAGGTATATACAGTCTAAGTTAACGGAATGGCGTATTCCCTTTCAGGTGATGGCCGGCACCGGCGTGGTGGGATTGATTGAGGGAAATGAACCGCAAAGCAGGATTACAGCCCTGCGCGCCGATATGGACGCCTTACCCATACACGAAGAAAACAACGTGCCTTATCGTTCGGTTACACCCGGTGTGATGCATGCCTGCGGGCATGATGTGCATACCACCTGTTTGTTGGGTGCTGCCAGAATTTTGCAGGAAACACGGGACAAATGGCATGGTACCGTTAAGTTAATCTTTCAACCCGGTGAAGAAAAAAATCCGGGTGGAGCCAGCATTATGATACGGGAAGGCGTACTCGAAAACCCGGCTCCGGAGCGTATTTTTGGGATGCATGTACACCCATTGCTGCCATCAGGTACCTTCAGTTTCAGAGGTGGTAAGGTGATGGCCAGCGCAGATGAGATTTACATCACGGTTAAGGTTAAGGGCGGGCACGCAGCAGCGCCCCATTTAACTGCAGATTCCATTGTAATTGCATCGCAGATTGTGTTGTCGTTACAGCAAATTGTAAGCAGAAACAATAACCCGCTCAATCCTACGGTACTCAGTATTACCTCTGTACAGGGTGGAAATACCACTAATGTGATACCGTCTGAAGTGAAGATGATGGGCACCTTGCGGGCTATGGATGAAGCCTGGCGTTTTAAAGCGCACGAACTCATCCGGCAGCAGGTGGAGCAGATAGCTGTGGCACTCGGTGGCGAAGCTACAGTACATATAGATGTGGGTTATCCATTTGTGTTTAATAATGAAGCACTAACAGACTGGGCTAGGCGCAAAGCGAGTGAGCTGATGGGCGAGAATAAAGTAAGTGAGANNTTGAGGATGGGCGCCGAAGATTTTGCTTTTTATTCTCACCGGATACCCGGTTGTTTTTTCAGGCTGGGGGTGGGAACGGAAACCATTAACAGCAATGTACACACTCCAACATTTAATATTGATGAACAGGCTATACAATACGGCGTGGCTATGATGGCCTGGCTGGCAATAGCGG
>DPFD01000032.1:0-3808 GCA_003534175.1 Chitinophagaceae bacterium | reverse complement strand
CGGTTCGAAACACCTGATTACCTTATCAAACAAAAAAAAAATCCTGCTGGATTGCGGCATGTTTCAGGGCATGGGCAATGAAACTGATGAACTGAACCGCGATTTTGGTTTTGATCCGGCAGAAATTGATTATGTAATTCTTTCGCATGCACATATTGATCACTGCGGGTTAATTCCCAAGCTGGTGAAGGATGGGCATACCGGAAGTGTATATGGAACACCTGCTACTGTAGATTTAGCGGCCATTATGTTGGAAGATTCCGGCAACATTCAGGAGATGGATGTGGCCTATGAAAATAAGCGCCGAGAATTACAGGGGCGCGATTACCTGCAACCGCTCTACACAGTGGCCGATGCCAAAGCCTGTATGAACAGGTTTATAAAGATTCAATACAACACCTGGACACAGATAGATGAGGATATAGAGTTTTGTTATACCGATGCCGGGCACCTCATAGGTAGTGCAGTGGTACATCTGAGGTTGAAGGAGAATGGTAAAACCGTTCGCCTTACATTCAGCGGCGATGTGGGCCGTTATCGCGACTTACTCCTCAAATCACCGGAAACATTTGACCAGGCAGATTACATCATTCTGGAATCAACTTATGGCAACAGCCTGCATGATCATGTAGTATCTACTTCTGATCAGTTATATGAGTGGGTACAAAAAACCTGCATAGAAAAAAAAGGAAAGTTGATTATTCCTGCATTTAGTGTGGGGCGTACGCAGGAAATATTGTATCACCTCAATCACCTTGAGCTCGAGAATCGGTTACCCGATCTTGAATATTTTGTGGATAGCCCGTTGAGTTCGAAAGCTACACAGCTCATAAAATCGTACACTCATTACTTCAATAAGCGAATTCAAAAAGTACTGTTGAGTGATAAGGATCCCTTTGCGTTTAAGGGACTGAAGTTTACCAAATCGGTAGAAGATTCAAAAATGCTGAACTACTACAACCGGCCGTGTGTTATTATTTCGGCCAGTGGTATGGCAGAAGCAGGAAGAATCAAGCACCATATCAGCAACAATATCGAAAACAGTAGGAATTCGATACTCATGACCGGTTATTGCGAGCCTCATTCCCTGGGGGCGCGGTTATTGAAAAGGCCGGAGGAAGTGAGGATTTTCGGGCAGGAACACCAGGTGAATGCTGAGATTGGTGAAATCAGGAGCATGAGTGCGCATGGCGATTATGAAGATATGTTACAGTTTCTGGCCTGCCAGGATCCACGTGGTGTAAAGGAAATCTTTTTGGTACACGGCGAGTATGATGTGCAATTAGGCTGGCAAAAGCGCCTGCGTAAAGCAGGTTTTGAAGCATCCATCCCTGAACGGCATCAGGAAATCGGGTTGCGGCTCGATGGATAATACACCAAAAAATAAACTGCTATCCGTTGAGATAGCAGTTTTCGTTTAACCGGAACCGGTATGAATGATGATGCGGAAGTGTTACTCAACCTTCGATTTCAGTCCGTCGCGGGTTTCCTGAGCATTTTTCAATTCTGCTTCTGTGTCAGCAATTGATTTTTCAGTTTTGGCAATTTTTGATTCGATGTCTTTTTTCTGGCGTTGCAGGTTGTTCAGTTCCTTTTTATAGTTTTCCAGTTTTTTGCTGGTTGATTTCACCGCAGCTTCCTGAAGTTTAATATCGGCAGCCAGTTTAGACGATGCCACGTCGGTTGTCATGTTGTTCAGCAATGATTGTCCGCCATAAAACATATCAGCCTGTTCCTTATCATTATAGAACACATCGTTTCCTCCGGAGATGAGCATAGTAACATTGCTGTTGTTTTTATCTCTTTTAGAAGGTTGCTCAATTTTGAAGTATAAATCAACCGGCTGCGCGCTAATTTCAGGAATGGTCACACCCTGGTATACGGTATAGCCTTTCATTTTTTTGGGCTTCACTTTATAGGATGCCATTTTGCTTTCCACCGCTGCGGTTACAATTTGCACGGGTTGCGCGTAGGTATTGGTTACGGCTGAGGTAGGTAGTTTGTTATGCTCAATGGTAATGAGGGTGGCTTGTGCGGATGCAATGGATGTTGATGCAAACAGTGCCAGAGCGAGTAGGATTGTTTTCATAAAAAAAATTATGTATCAAAGTTAAAGAATCTGTACTACAGGGCATCATTCTTCATGCAGCCGTTTACAATTCGCCAAATGTTGAGTGGATTATCGTTTTTCAGCGCATCGGGCAGCAGGTGGGCGGGGAATTGCTGATACGTAACGGGCCGCACAAAGCGAAGGATGCTATCGGGGCCTACTGAAGTAAACCGGCTGTCGGTAGTAGCGGGAAACGGTCCGCCGTGGTGCATGGCCGTAACCACTTCCACACCCGTGGGAACATCATTCAGGATAAGGCGCCCCACTTTCGATTGAAGTATATCAATCAGTTCCATCAGGAATGCATCGTGAAACTCAGGTGATATAACGGTACCGGTTAGTTGTCCTTTTAGAGATTGAGCCACCGCCAGCATTTCATCGGTTGAATGGCAGGTAACCAGCAGTGTGCAGGGGCCAAACACTTCTTCCTGCAGAGATTTTTCATTCAGGAAGTCAGCGGCTGACACTTCGTGTAATACCGGTTGTACATTATCTGTATTGGGATGGGTATGCAATAAACACTGAACCCCGGGAGTACCCGCAACCTGTTGGATGCCTTGGATGAATTGCTGATGGATGCCCCGATGAAGCATCGGGGCGGGAACTTTCAACGACAATTGATGTTGCAGTGCATGGATGAACTGTATCCAACCGTTGCTTTGTAAGCCAATGATAATGCCGGGCTTTGTACAGAATTGTCCGCACGAATTACTAACCGACACACTCAGTTTAACGGCGAGTTGTTCTACATCGCTGTTGGATCCTTCTCCGGCAATGAACACAGGGTTCACGCTGCCCATTTCTGCAAACACGGGGATGGGGTGTTCGCGTTCATTAGCCCAGTTGAACAACTGTTTGCCTCCATGGTAAGAACCTGTAAAAGCAACGGCAGCGGTGGCGGGATGTTGAACCAGGGCTTTGCCGTGAGCGGCATCTGTTAACTCAATTTGTTGAAAAGTGCCGGGGTGGAGGTTGAGGTTTTGTATGGCATTTTGAATGGCTTTTGCAGCGAGGGCAGCGGTTTGAGGATGGGCGGGATGGGCTTTTACCACCACCGTGCATCCGGCAGCCAGCGCCGAGGCTACATCTCCGCCGGGTGTGGCATACGCAAAGGGGAAATTACTCGCTCCGTACACCACCACCGGCCCTAACGGTATGTACATTTTGCGGACATCTTTTTTACCGGTATCAATTCTGGGTAACATCCAGTTGCCGGTGGAGTAAGCCCGGGTATACGACTGAAACTGATGCAAGGTTCTGTCGAATTCTGTCTGGAGTCTTTCAATGGTAAGGTGAGTTTCCTTTGAAGCAGTATCTATGAGGTTGTTGCGTAGTAATGTCAGTTGATGCACGATTTCATCGGACAGCCGGGTTCTGGTTTCGAACGAAGTGTTTTTATACGAATGAAAAGCATTGAGTGAATAGTCCATTACTTCATCAATGGTGGGATGGGATGCCATAGCGAACATAATTTGATTATGAAGGTAAGGAGGAAAGGGGAAAGGATCAGAGGCTGTATCTGATGGGTGTATGGGTAGATGACAAACATTGAAAGGACGGAGCGCACGGGTTAAAATGTATTGTTGGATGTTAGAGATTATTTGTGGTAATGAATAATTACTTCCTCACGATTCACGTATCAAATAGCCAGCGGGCATGCCAAATTTATGCATTATACAACGATATTTAATTGTAAAT
>DPFD01000097.1 GCA_003534175.1 Chitinophagaceae bacterium | reverse complement strand
CAGTTTAGCCAAACCCGCCTGTTTGGTTGCTTGCAGAATTTCGGAATAAGTTACGGATTTATCTACAACAATGGCCAGATCTCTTTCTGCCGAGGGGAAACGGGAGATTTCGCTGTACTGAACTTGATGCGGATGAGCCGCTTCTACCATATTCCATTGCAGGTTGGCATACAACACCGGCACCTTGATACCCATGTGTTTCAGCCATTTCGGATGCACGGCAGCCACCACCCCTGCTTTCTTTTTACCGATGATGATTTCATTGGCGGTGCTGAAATATTCATGCGAGGTGAATTTATACTGAGCGGCAATACCCAGCGACGTGAGCAACTGATGCACCCGGCCTTTCATGCTGAAGAAATCTACATGCTCCGGTTTGTGCTTCCAGTCGGAGGGGTCTTCTCCGGTTAAAAAAAGGCTCAGGTTCAGCGTTTCTTCGTATTGTCCGTTGAACTGCTGATATGTTTTGCCAAATTCGAAGAATCGCAAATTGCTGTTCTTTCGGTTCAGGTTATACGCAATGGAATGTAAACCGCTTTGCAGCATATTGGGCCGGAGTATATCCAGTTCAGTACTCAGGCTGTTGAGCAGTTTCACCTGATGAGCCGCGTCTGTTTCACTATACCATTTACTGTTTACAATGCTGTTGGTGAATATTTCATTGAATCCGGCGCCACACAGTTGTTGGGCTGCCTTTTCGCGGAGTTGATAAATACGTAAATGCTCATCGGTAGCGGCGGATAAAACCAGTTGTTGGGGGATGTCAATCTGGTCGAATCCGGAGATGCGCATCACTTCCTGCACCAGATCAGCGGCATAGTGGATGGCCGGCTTATGAAACGGAACACTCACTTCCCAGTCCTGCGTGGTTTTACTTAATATCTGATAACCCAGGCTGGTGAGGATGCTTTCCACTTCGGTGTCGGTGTAAGGCTTCCCGCTGAGAGTATGCAGATAGGTTTTGCTAAGTGATATGGTTTTAGGATGCTGTGCCACGGGAATCAGATCAATCACTGCACCCGCTGTTTGTCCGCCCGCTATTTCCAATATCAGTTGAATGGCGTAATGCAATACAGGAACGGTGATGCTGAAATCCGTTCCTTTTTCAAAGTGCACGGCGGCATCGGTTCTCAACCCGTGGTGGGTAGAGGAGATGCGCACACTTTCACCGGAAAAACAGGCACTTTCAATGAATATATTTTGGGTGGATGTGGTAACGCCACTGCCCCAACCGCCGTACACACCGGCGATACACAGCGGATCGCGTTCATCATAAATCATCAGGTCGTTGCCCGTAAGGGTGATGGTTTTCTGATCGAGCGTGATAAATTTTTCTCCTTCTGTGGCTTTCTTCACTACAATGCGGTTCCCCTGAATCCGGTCGGCATCGAAGGCGTGCAAGGGCTGACCGGTAGCATGAAGTATGAAATTGGTGATATCTACAATATTGTTGATGCTGTTTACACCGATGGCATTCAGGCGTTTCTTCAGCCATTCCGGACTTTCCCCCACGGTAACTCCCTGTATGGTAATACCACTGTAACGCGTACACGATTCCGGATTTTTAATTTCTACGGTTATGGGAGGAGTGCCGGATGTTTCAATAACGGGATAGGGTACACGAGGAGAAAGGGGAGTGTTTTTATGGTGCGACAGATAAGCGCACACATCCCGTGCAACGCCAAGGTGGCTCATGGCATCCGAGCGGTTGGGCGTTAAGCCGATTTCAAAAATGGTGTCTTCATCCGCCGGCTTCAAAATATCTTTTACAGGAGTTCCGGGCTGAATATTTTCATCCAGTACCATAATACCGGCATGATCGGTTCCCAAACCAATCTCATCTGCGGCACAGAGCATGCCATGGCTTTCCACGCCTCGTATTTTTGATTTCTTTATTTTAAAGGCTTCACCACCGGTAGGATACAATGTGGTACCGATGGTAGC
Organism: Chitinophagaceae bacterium; assembly: GCA_003534175.1. GTDB lineage: Bacteria > Bacteroidota > Bacteroidia > Chitinophagales > Chitinophagaceae > Ferruginibacter. Next base: position 721 of record DPFD01000097.1, on the reverse strand, counting down.
CACTACTACCTGCTGACCAGCCGCTACATTGGGTGCACCGCACACTATTTGCAGCAATGCTTCCTGCCCCACATCCACCATCGTTACTTTCAGTTTATCGGCATCCGGGTGCAGGGAACAACTCACCACTGTACCCGATACCAACCCTTCGAGTCCGCCCGCAATACCACCGGTTTTTTCCATGCTTTCCACTTCCAGTCCAATGGAAGTTAATATTTGGGAAAGCTCCTCCGGTGCAGGTACTAAAGGTAAGTAATTGCTCAGCCAGTTATATGAAATGGTCATGTTTGATTTTTAACTGACAAAGATAAACGGAGTTTGCTATAAATCGGGTGGGTGCACCGAAATGAACAGCAGGTGAAATTTTATCGAAAAACCAAACTTTTTTTGAGCGTCTTCCGGGTAAAATCGTGAAGAAAATTAAAAGAGGTTGCGTCAGCAATTGTGCATAAAGGCGCCAAAGTTCCCATCATTTTGTGAAAGCGATGTGAGGAATGATGTGGATTACCCGTTTATAAGGTACTTTTGTAGTGTAAAAGGTGTGCATAAACCGCCGGATCAGGTGGAATAAGGTACGGCATAAACAAATCGTTACTGAATCATTAAGGTTATGGATTTACCTTAGCATGTTGCCGGCGGGGTTCCCCCTGTGCGGGATGGCCGGGAAGGCTTTATTACCCATTATTTCAGTAGAAAATCGAATCAAGTGGACCTATCAAAC
>DPFD01000249.1:4320-5502 GCA_003534175.1 Chitinophagaceae bacterium | reverse complement strand
ACTCTATCACTTGATGGAATACTTTGGATATACTGTTAATGGGTTTAATAATCACCTGCTGATACAATTCATCCACATACCATTTGTTTTCAAGCACCGCGGCTATGCCGGTATTGGCCTTTTCGGATTCCTTACTCCAGTTTTTATACTTACTCCAAGCATACAAAATGGCAACCAACGCAAGCCCTACAGACACCGCCATCAACACATATTCTGTAGCGTGTGATATGGTATGTTTGGTTAAGTATGGTGCAGAAGGTGCAAATACCGGTTGCAAATAGTTGTTCAACCAATGTGCTCCATGGGCAAACACTTCCGGAATGCCGATAAATCCTCCCACTACCGATAGTACGGCAAGCACCATCAGTGGAATGGTAATGGCAGCCGGACTTTCATGCAGGTGGCTTTGCTGATGAGCCGTTCCTCTAAAACTTCCGTGAAACGTCATCGCATAGAGCCTGAACATATAAAATGCAGTCATCATGGCGCCTAACACACCCAATCCCCAGAAAACAGGACTGGCTCCAAATGCGTTGGCAAGGATTTCATCTTTTGAGAAAAAGCCTGCAAAAGGTGGCATACCAGCAATCGCCAGACATCCGATCAACATCGTAATGTGTGTTACAGCCATATAACGTTTCAATCCTCCCATATTTCGCATATCCTGTTCTCCGCCCATGGCATGGATTACACTTCCTGAGCCGAGGAACAACAATGCTTTGAAGAACGCATGCGTAATAACGTGGAACACTGCAGCCGTATAGGCTCCAACTCCCAATGCTATGAACATATATCCCAACTGGCTCACGGTAGAGTATGCCAGCACTTTTTTAATATCGTTTTGTTTCAGGGCGATGCTGGCGGCCAGCAGCATGGTAGCCATACCAATAATCAATATCACACTCATGGTGAATGGTGCCATTGAGAACAATACATTGGCACGGGCAATCATGTAAATACCGGCGGTAACCATGGTAGCGGCGTGAATCAGAGCACTCACCGGTGTAGGACCCGCCATCGCATCGGGCAGCCAGGTAAACAATGGCAACTGCGCACTTTTACCGGTAGCCCCTACAAACAATAATAAGGTGATGCCGGTAATATCGGTGGAGGATAATGCCTTGAGGCTTTCTGCAGAAAAAACGGTATCATAGTTTACAGAACCCACCTTAGCAATAAACC
>DPFD01000249.1:0-4287 GCA_003534175.1 Chitinophagaceae bacterium | reverse complement strand
ACCAATGCGGTTCATTACAAACGCCTTTTTAGCGGCGGCTGTATAATCCTGATTTTTGTACCAATACCCAATCAACAGGTAAGAACACAACCCTACGCCTTCCCATCCAATGAACATCACAACAAAATTCCCACCCATTACCAGCAACAGCATGGAAAACACAAAGAGGTTCAGGTATGAAAAATATTTCGAAAAATCAGCACTGTTTTCTTCGTGCATGTATGAACTGGAATATACATGAATCAGAAACCCGATGCCGGTAATCACCAACAGAAACAATGACGTAAGCTGATCTACTTTAAATTCGAAAGAGAGATCAAATTGCTGCAGCTGTATGAAAGTAAAATACTCCACATTTAGAGGTCCGCCACTTCGAACCGTGCTAAAGAGCATGATGCTGATGATGAATGAGGCAAGAATAGTACCACAGGCAATAACAGCCGACAAATTCTTAGGTAGCATATTTCTTCCCAGTCCCGTAATCAGAAACCCGAGCAGAGGAAGTAAAGGCACACAGGCAATCAGTAAATTCTTATCCATAAACGCTGCAATCCGTTGGTTTAATTAATATTTCAAACGGTTCAGGAAATTCACATCCACTGAACGCGTATTTCGGTATAAAAGCATAATGATAGAAAGCCCCACCGTTACTTCAGCGGCCGCTACTACCATAATAAAGAACACGAATATCTGCGCATCACTGGCAAACGTAGGTGATGCTTTCGCCACGGCACTCATGGCATGCATTTTTGAAAATGCAACCAGCAGTAAGTTCACTGCATTCAGCATCAGCTCAATGCACATGAAAATAATGATGGCATTTCTGCGGATGAGTACCCCTGTTACCCCAATGGTAAAGAGTATCAGTGCTAAAACGATATATGCTTTAATATCCATACAATTTCTTTATGCAACAACTGTTGCAATCATGATGATCTTTTTTCAGTTTCTCCTTTAGTGATTTGCGAAGGAGTGTCGCGCTTGGCAATTACCATTGCACCAATAATTGCACTTAAGAATAAGATACTGCTTATTTCAAATGGCAACACAAATTTCTGGAACAGTGTTTTGCCCAACACTTTAATGAGTCCGTAATCTCCCACCATCAGCATCACCGGTTGGTTGTTTTCAATTTTCATAACGGCACTCACCAGAATCAACAGCAATGAACCTCCGGCAATGACCCCTACGAGTTGCAGGCGGTAATTTTTCATTGGTTCCGTATCAGCATTCAGGTTCATCAACATCACCACGAACAGAAACAACACCATGATGGCTCCCGCATACACTATAATATTCACTACGGCCAGGAACTGTGCATTCAGCATGAGATAGTGTGCTGAAATGGTAAAGAAGAGCAGGATGAGCCACAACACACTGTAAACAGGATTCCTGCTCATGAGCATCATTACCGCAGAACCGATAGAAATCAGCGATAGTATTAAAAATAATATTGTAGTTAGTTCCATGTTCTTCTTTTAAGCTATTTCACTTCATTTTTACCGGCACGGTTACCCAATGCTTTTTTATACGCTTCCGGCTCTTTCTCGGGATGTGGAATCAGGAGATCGTTTTTAGAATAAATGAATTGCTTACGCTGATAATCAGATGGCGCAAAAGTTTCACTGAGATAAATGGCATCTTTCGGACAAGCCTCTTCGCACAATCCACAAAAAATACAACGCAGCATGTTGATTTCATATCGTGCCGCATACTTCTCTTCTCTGTAAAGGTGCTCCTCTCCCGGCAGTCTTTCAGCCGCTTCCATGGTGATAGCTTCGGCCGGACAGGCCACTGCGCATAAACCACAGGCTGTACAATTTTCTCTTCCCTGCTCATCCCGATTGAGGATATGTAATCCGCGAAACACCGGACTAAACGGACGTGTTTTTTCCGGATAGTTGATGGTTGGTTTTTTCCTGAAGAAATGCTTCAGCGTAATGGACAGTCCACCAATGATAGCAGGAAGGTATATCCGCTCCCACCACGTGAGGGGTGCTCTGTTTACGGCTTGCGATCTGTTGGTTAATGGTTGCATATCAGGTTTGCAAAAATATGGTTATTAAAATCTTATTTATCAAAGAATAAAATGGCTGCTCCGGTAAGGAACATATTCAGTAATGCCAGCGGCAGCAACACCTTCCATCCGAGGCCCATCAGCTGATCGTACCGGAATCTCGGGATGGTCCAACGCACCCAGATAAACAGGAACAGGAAGAAGGCTATCTTCAGGAACAACGCTACAATGCCCAGCACACCCGCCACATTCACCGGTAATGTAGATTCATCCAGGAATGGTATATCATAACCTCCGAAGAACAGAGTTGCCATTACTGCACTGCTGATAAACATATTGATATACTCAGCAAACAGATAAAAACCGAGTTTCATGGAAGAGTATTCTGTATGATATCCTCCAATCAGTTCGTTTTCTGCCTCCGGCAAATCGAATGGTGTACGATTACATTCTGCGAACGTGCAAACCAGAAACAGGAAGAAGCCCAAGGGCTGATACACGATATTCCAATACCCTTCCTGCTGCTGCAACACCATCTCTTTGAGGCTAAGCGTTCCCGTTACCATCAGCAAAGCAATGAGTGAAATACCCAGTGCCAGTTCATAACTGATGATTTGAGAAGCCGCCCTCAAGCCACCCATGAGTGAGTATTTGTTGTTGCTCGACCAACTACCTACTATAATTCCATACACACCTAAGCTTACTACTCCAAATACATACAATATTCCTATGTTGATGTCGGCTATCTGCAAACTGATTTCTCTTCCAAACAACTCCAATTTACTGCCCCAGGGTATAACGGCACTGGTCATTAAAGCGGTAAGCATTGCCAGACCCGGCCCGAGTACAAAGAGAAACTTATTGGAAAACATCGGAATAATCTCTTCCTTAAAAAACAGTTTCAAACCGTCGGCCAGGGGTTGCAGCAACCCGAACGGACCGGCACGATTAGGCCCCCTACGGTCCTGGATAAACGCTGCCACTTTCCTTTCGGCAAGGGTTGTATACATGGCCACCACCATGGATATCGAAACAATGATTACAATCAGAATCAGTTTCTCCAGAATGTATATTAAATCAATGCTTAAAAACATGGTTGCTGAATTATCCTTGGGTTTTGTTGATCATTTGTTTGTTGTGCCTTTCTGCATCACCCGGATTTTCCGGAATCTGATTGTCGATATTGTTCGCACGGTCAAAATCAACACTATGGGCAGGCCCCGGCAGTTCGCTCAGGGAAATATCCGGATCGTTTACATCACTGATGCTGTGGATGTTCATCAACTTGCGGGGCTCCAGTCCACCCATTACTTTTTTAATGGTTTCCTGTGGCATCACTTTCTCTGCATACTTATTAGCCCCGATAACCGAATGACGGCTGATGGTGGTTAATCCTTCCACGGTCCAGTCAGATGCTTTCTTCTTTTCAAAACGGCAGGTATTGCAAATCCAGCCGGGCTTACCATCATAACTCTGTACTTCTCCCCACGGGTCTTTACGGGCGGTAACACGATACACTTCTTCACCGCGCATCCATAAAGTAACCTTACCACAGCATTTAGGATTTTCACAATTCCGGTGTGCATCCATCGGCTTGGTAAACCACACCCTGTTCTTAAACCGGAAGGTGCGGTCGGTTAATGCGCCTACCGGGCACACATCAATCATATTTCCACTAAAATCATTGTCAATGGCCTTTGAAATATAGGTAGAGATGGCCGCATGATCTCCGCGATCCAACACTCCATGTACCCGCTGTTCAGCAACCTGTTCTCCCACCATCACACAACGGTAACATAAGATACAACGGGTCATGTGCAGTTGTATATACGGACCAATATCTTCGCGCTTAAATGTACGGCGTGCAAACTGATAACGTGTACCGGCGGTGCCGTGTTCATAACTTAAATCCTGCAGATGACATTCACCGGCCTGATCACAAATCGGGCAATCGAGCGGGTGGTTAATCAACAAAAATTCAACCACACCATTTCTTGCATCGAGCACGCGTTCGCTGGTAATGTTTTTCACCACCATTCCGTCCATCACCGTGGTTCTGCAGCTTGCTACCAGTTTAGGCATCGGGCGGGGATCAGCGGCGGAGCCGGCTGCCACTTCCACTAAACACGTTCTGCATTTTCCACCACTGCCTTCCAGTTTACTGTAATAGCACATGGCCGGAGGGGTAACATCTCCACCTACCATCCTGGCAGCCTGTAAAATGGTAGTGCCCGGTTCTACTTCAACCGTGATGTTGTCTATGGTTACGT